>JBGSYN010000099.1:0-2003 GCA_041750975.1 Geminicoccaceae bacterium
GGACGCAGGGCCACTCTGGTTTGGCCCACCGAACGCACGCCGGAAAGCAAGACGACGCCGAGAAAGCTCACGATGATCCCCAGAATGGTGGTGGGTGCTGCAGGCTCGGCCAGGACCACAGCCGCGACCAGAGCCGCTTGAATTGTCTCGGTTTTCGAAAGTGCGGTGCCGACAGCGAAATTCCCTTCGCTTACGGCGACGATAAGGCCGAGTGTAGCTAGGATCTGAGCCGGCCCGCCGATGCCGACGAAGATCACGAAGGTCCATGTGAGGGTTGGCGCCGGGCTATTGCCCCAATAGAGGAGCGTTCCCGCATAGAGGGCGGCGAACGGGACCGCGAACACGAACCGCGCCAGAGCCGAGGCCGTAGTGCCGGCAATCCCCTTGAGATGACGCTGGATGGCGGATCTGAGGTTTTGAAAGAACGCGGCGGCGAAGGTTATCGGGATCCAGGCTTCCATTATGCGCTCGCGTTTGCGGCGGTGATCCGGTGTTCGAGTTGGAACCATTTGGTCTTCCGTCCCGATCGATCGAGACGGAATGGAGCTCCGCGCCTTCTTAGCGCAATGTCGCTGGGGCCCATGGCGCCGCAATGGGACTTGAATTTGTAGCGGGAACGATGGGCCCGTAGTCGGCGATTGGGCTTTTGCAACCAACCGATCCGTTTATTGGGCGAAGCGACGTATGGATCACTCCCGTCATGGCGGGGGTTCCGACCTGTCATCGGGTGGCCGGACCACGACGGATTCGCCGGGAGGGGAATCTGCCCTCGTAGCCGTAGGATCGGACGCCCCGGTTTCCTTGACGCCCGGTATCGGCGCTTTCCCGCCGGGAAACGAGTTTTGCATCGAAACGGCATCGATGCCGTCGTCAATTCGATCTCAGCCCCGATTGCGGCCCTCGAGGGCCGCAATGACTGCGGCCGTGACTTCTGCGGTGGTTGCGGTGCCGCCGAGATCGCGGGGAAGGGTTTCACGGCGCGCGGTGACGGTTTCGATCGCTTGCATCAGCCGTTCGGCGGCTGCCGTCTCGCCCAGATGGTCGAGCATCATCGAGGCCGACCAGAATGTACCGAGCGGATTGGCGATACCTTGGCCCATGATGTCGAAGGCGGAGCCGTGGATCGGTTCGAACATCGAGGGGACCTTGGGATCGGGATTGATGTTGCCCGTCGGTGCGATGCCGAGGCTGCCGGTCAGTGCCGCCGCCAGATCGCTCAGAATATCAGCGTGAAGGTTGGTCGCGACGATGACGTCGAGCGTTTGCGGCTTCAGCACCATCCGCGTCGTCATCGCATCGACCAGCATCCGGTCCGTCGCGATTGCCGGATAATCCGGCGCCAGCACCGCGAAGATCTCGTCCCACATCACCATCGCATGGCGCTGCGCGTTGGATTTCGTGACCAGGGTCAGGTGCCGTGCCGGACGGGTGCCGGCGAGCTCGAACGCGTGACGCATGATCCGCTCGACGCCGGTCCGGGTCATCACCGAGACATCGAGCCCAACCTCGTGGGCAAGCCGCTGGTGGACCCTGCCGCCGGCGCCCGAATACTCCCCCTCGCTGTTTTCGCGGACGATCACCATGTCGAGATCCTCGGGTGCCGCATGGCGAAGCGGACCTTCGATCCCAGGCAGGAGGCGCGAAGGGCGGACATTCGCATATTGATCGAGTCCCTGGCAGATGGCGAGCCGCAGGCCCCAAAGAGTTATGTGATCGGGCACGCGCGGATCGCCGGCCGAGCCGAAGAGAATGGCATGACGCCCGTCGAGCCGCTCGAGACCGTCCTCGGGCATCATCCGCCCGGTTCGAAGGTAACGCTCGCTGCCCCAGTCGAACCGCTCGATCTCGAAGGCGAGCCCCGGATCCGACGCAGCCAGGGCTTCGAGCACCTCGAGGCCCGCTTCGACGACTTCCACACCGATCCCGTCGCCTGGAATGGCGGCAATGCGATAGGGTGAGGTCATCGACGAAATCCTTTTGCTGGCCTGCGGTCAAAACGGGTA
>JBGSYN010000100.1:0-43687 GCA_041750975.1 Geminicoccaceae bacterium
AATCTCAGCCAGTCCTGGGGCGACGCAGGGCTGCGCCTGCCGGCGATCCACCTGGTGTTCGGTCTCGCCAAGCGCTGGCTGCTCGGCACCCACCATGGTGCGGTCGCTAGAAAGCACCTCCAGAGCTATCTCGACGAGTTCTTCTTCCTCTTAAACCGCCGTCATGCCAAGGCTATCAGCCACGGCTTCGCCCGCCTCCTCCAGCACGCCATAAGGACACCGCCCACCACCTATCGCGGTCTCGTCGATGAGATCCCTGCCTGAGCGTCATGGAGAGGTAGTTCTTAATAAATAGTCTCTGCATCAGGCAAAAGTCGCATGAAAATTCTTCTTGCCAATTCGAATACCTCGCCAACAGTAACTGCGGCGATTCTGGCGGAAGCGCAAAAATTCGCGAGTGTCGGGACCGAGATCACCGGCGCCAATGCTGCGTTCGGCGCCGAGATCATCGGCACGCGGACCGAGGCTGCGGTCGCGGCCCATGGCCTCGTCGACATGCTGGCGGAGCATGCTCCGGGTCACGATGCGGTGGTCATCGGCATGTCGCTCGATACCGGCATATGGGCGGCGCGCGAGATGCTGGACATGCCCGTCGTCGCGATGAGCGAGGCGGCACTCCTGATGGCCTCGACCATGGCCGCCCGCTTTGGCCTCGTGGTCTTCGGCGGCCGCGGCACGCAGGCCTATCGCGAGGTTGTGGAGAGCTATGGATTTGGTGGCCGTGTCGCCGGGATCGAGGCCCTGGGCGCCACTCCGCAGGACATGCTGGCGGATCCGGAGGCCCTCTACGGCCCCATCGTCGACGGGGTCGAACGCCTGGCAAAGGAAAAGGATGCGGAAGCGGTGATCCTTGTCGGGGCCGTCATGTGCGGCCTCCCCTCCCGCCTCCAGGAACGTGTTTCCGTGCCGCTGGTCGAAGGTATTTCCTGCGGGATCCTGCTGGCCGAAAGTCTGGTCCGGCTTGGTTTCACCAAACCCAGGCTCGGCAGCCTGCAGGCTGTGCCGCAGCGCAATGTGCGGGGCCTCTCGCCACACTTGACGGGCTTTCTCGAACAGGCCTGACACAGAATTGCCGGACCACGGGCGTTACGCATTCTCGCCGGTCACCGATCGGCCGCCGTTCGAGTGGCGTCCAGCGAAGCGCCTTGCGGTCTATGTCGCTCTTAATGTGGAATGGTATGCCTTCGGTGAAGGCTTGAAGGATGAATTGGCGCCCGGAGGTCCCGAGCCCGATATCCTGAACTTCGCCTGGGCCGATTACGGCAATCGTGTCGCCGTCTGGCGGCTGCTCGATCTGTTCGACCAACTCGATCTCGCCGTGGCCCTCCTGGTCAATAGTGCCGTCTATCATCACGCACCAGCAATCCCCGCGGCATTTCGGGCCCGGGGCGATGAGATCGTGGCCTATGGGCGGAGCAACAGCGAAGCGCAAGGTACACTCGACCCCGATGCGGAGCGGGCACTCATCGAGGAGGCGAGCGAGGAGATCGCCGCTCACGAGGGCCGGCGCCCGCAAGGCTGGCTCGGGCCGTGGCTCAGCCAAAGCCGGATCACACCGGATCTGCTGACGCAAGCCGGCTATGCCTACACCCTTGATTGGTGCATGGACGATCAGCCGATCTGGCTCGATACCAAGCATGGTTCGCTGATGGCCATGCCCCTACCGCTTGAGGCCAATGACGCCAATGCGGTCATCGCCCGGCAGATGAGCGCCGGCGGTTTCGCCGATCTCGTGGTCGATCAGTTCGAGGCGATGCTCGAGCAGGCCAATAGCGGCGCGCCGTTGGTGATGGGCGTGGCCCTCCACCCCTGTATTTCGGGCCAGCCCTTCAGGCTGCGCCGCCTGCGTTCCGCCCTCGAGCACATCGCCGCGCAACGCGACAGGATCTGGCTGACCCATCCTGGCCGGATCGCCAAACGCTTTCGCGCGGAAGTCGCCGCCTGATCAGAGGGCAAAAAGCCGGCCCCATCGGGCAGCAAGAGGCGACGGATCGAGACCGGCCTGGCGCATTGCCTTCCAAAGCCCGAGCGCGACGGAATCGTAGATCGGAATACCCAGTTCAGCTTCGAGACCGGTGACGAGATGCGCTGCTTTGTGATTGGTGCAGAGAATGGCGATCGCTTGCGGCTGCTTGGCCGCCACCTCGCGCACCATGCGCACGGTGTCCGCATCGCTCACTTCAGAATAGTCGAAGTTGAGACTGATCCCGAGCCAGGCATCCCCGAAACAGCCAAACCCGGCCGCCTCGTAATTGTCGAAGAACATCTGGTTCAACTCGCGGGGATAAGGGGTCACGAGCCCAAACCGCGTAACTTCGGTCGCTCGAAAAATCTCGTTGAGCGCCAGGATCGAACTCGAGCAGGGCTTGCGGGTTCTCTCAGTGATTCGCCGGCATAAGGTTTCGTCCTTGTCGAAACCACGCCAGCCTCCAGCCGTTCCATTCCATGAGATTGCGTCCATCCGCGCCTGTGCCAAGAGATCCGCCGCATCGATCACGGCATCGTCCGGAAAGTGCCCTTTTGCCATCTCTTCCTCGGCGACCTCGACCGTACCGAACCGGCCGAAATGGCAGCTGACGCTCGAAAGATCGCGCACCATTTCGGGCTAGATCGTCTCAAGCACGGTGTTGGAAGAGGGCGTGAGCATGCCGAGGAGCGTACGCGTCATCGATGCCGCCTCAGCCGGCCATGGTTCGGGGCAGCCAGAGGACGATGCCCGGAAATAGCGAGATCAGCACCACCAGGATGACGATGCTGACGAGGAACGGCAGCACGCCCCGGATCACATCGACCAGGCTGCCGCGGCCACGCACGCCCTGAACGACATAAAGATTCATGCCGACCGGCGGCGTCAAAAGCGCCAATTCGCACATGATGACGAGAAACACGCCGAACCAGACCGGATCGAAGCCGATCTGAACGACCACCGGGAAGACGATGGGGATCGTTGCGATCATCATCGCCAAAGAGTCGAGAAAACAGCCAAGTGCCAGGTAAAGCAGCACCAGACAGGCGATCAGTGTCAGGGGGCCGACCTCGAGATTGCTGATGAAGCCGGAGATGGTATTGGGGATGCCCATCAGGCCCATCGAGAAATTGAGAAAGAATGCGGTGGTCAGGATCAAAAGCATCATCGCCGTGATCCGCACCGTCGAGAGCAAGGCGACATGAAGTATGGCGAAGTTGAGCCGCCGGTTGGCGGCAGCCAGCAACAAGGCGGCAACGACACCGACGGCGGCGGCTTCGGTCGGCGTCGCCCAGCCCCGATAAATGGAGCCGACGATCATGACGAAGATGAAGAGCGGCGGCAGCAAATCGATCAGGTGCTTGAGCCGTTCCGCCATGGTCGGCTCGATGGCTGGCCTGCCTGCGATCTCCGGCCGCAAGATGGCGGCTATGGCAATCGTCGCCATGAAGAGCAGTGCTAGAATGAGACCAGGCACGAAGCCCGCGAGGAAGAGATCGCCGATCGAGGTTTCGGAAATAGCGCCGTAAATGATGAAGTTGATCGAGGGCGGGATCAGGATACCTAGCGTAGCGCCACTCGCGATCGAGCCCGCCACCCATCGCTCCTCATAGCCCTGCTCCCTGAAGGTCGGAAATGCGACCGTGCCGATCGTCGCCGCGGTGGCGACCGACGAGCCCGAGATCGCTGCGAACATCGTCGACGAGGCGATATTGGTATGCAGCAGACCACCCGGCAGTCGATGCATCCAAAGAGCAAGGGCGTTGTACATTTTTTCAGCAATGCCGCTGCGCACCAATATCTCGCCCATCAACACATAGAGCGGGATCGCCGTCAGGATAAAGCTGTTGAGCTCGCTCCACATCATGTTGCCGAGCGGGGCGAGGATCGACGGCCCAAAAAACACCAAGAGGCCGAGGATGGCGGTGGCGAACATCACGGTCGCCACATGGAGGCCGGTCAACATCAGGCCGAGCATCACGAAAAAGCCGATGGCAATCGTGCCGATGCCGACCATCAGCGTTGCCTGCCGGCGGCTGCGGGCATGACCGAGTTGAGTTCGTCATCGAGGCTGGGATTGCCGGCAGCCAGATCGACCGCGCCCGGAACACCCGAGGCGAGCGCCCGCCATGCCCGCCCGGCCATCAGCGCCGTGCTGGCGAAGAAGATGCAGAAGCCCGCAAGCCACAAGAGTTGCGGGATCCACAACGGCGTCTGCAGCGGCGAATTCGCGACACTGCCAAAGAGCAGCGTTTCACTGAGTGCCCCTCGGGCATGCCAGGTCATGAACAAGGCCTGCGCACAGAGAATGGTCCAGGATAGTGCGTGCACCACGGCGCGCACACGCTCAGGCAGATGGCGCAGCAGGAAATCGACCCGGGTATGCGCCCGTTCGAGAGCGGCGTAGCCAAAACCGAGGCTTGCGGTTATCGCCAGCGCGTAGCCGCCCAATTCGTCAACACCCTGGATCGAGAAGTTGAAGAGCTTGCGGGCGATGATCTCGAAGGTCGTCAAACCGGCGAGGAGAAGGAGCGCGTAGCCGGCGCCGAGGGCTCCAAGCTCGATGACACGAACAAAGGCACGCAACGCCTGCTCCTCGATACTCCTATTGAATGGTCAGGCCGCGCGCGGCGCCGACCGTCTCGTTCCAGACCGCCGTGCACCCCTCATAGCTGGTTTCGCAGCGCGCCGCCCAGTCCGGCAGCACGACGGCTTCCGCCGCGGCCTTGACCTCGGCGAGATCGTCGTCACTGACGGGCACCAATGTCATCGCGAACTTCTCATGCTCGGCACAGGAATCCTGGCCGGTATTGCAGGCGAGCGCATCCTCATTGATGGTGATTGCGGTCTGCCAGAGATCGGCCTCCATTTGCGCAAACTCCGCCTCGAGCGTCTTTTGTTGCTCGGGCGAGAGGCTGTTCCACCATTCGAGATTGGCGAAATGACCCTGCACCGAACCCGACACCGACAAGGGGATCTGGTGGGTCGTGACCTCGGGCCACTTGCCGACACTGCCCGAGGTCGGCGAGGTCACGCCGCAGCTTGCCACCTTGCGCTGAAGCGCGGGATAAACTTCGCTGAATTGCAGGGTCACGGGCGTCGCCCTGAAATGCTCGAGTAGCGCCGACATCGACGGGGTGAAGGTTCGAACCTTCAGGCCTTCGAGATCGTCCACGCTCTCGATCGGCTCATTGCAGTAAAAGATTTGCGGCCCGAACGGCCAGAGGCCAAGAACCTTGGCGCCGAACTTCTCCTGGAGCCTCGAATCGAATACTTCGCGATAAGCGTCGACAGCATCCTTGAGCGCTGCCATGTCAGTCGAGACGCCGATGATATCCAACCCTTCGAGAAATGGATCGTCTCGCGAGGCTAATCCGATCTGCGTCGAGATCACATCGAAGGTACCTGCACGGATCAGACGAAGCGCATCGGCCTGCTTGAGACCCAGCGAGTCGTAGTGGTTGTAAACGACATCAATGCCAAGCTCTTCGTTCTCGACGATTCTATCGACGGCGGCCTGTTCGGGCGGATATTGCTTCGAGGTCGGCAGCGACTGGCTCAAGAGGCGCATCTGTGTCTGCGCACTAACGGTGGCCGGAAGAGCCAGCATCAGCCCTGCAATGGCCACCATATTCAGGGATCGTCGCAGCAATTTATCTTCTCCTCCGGTGCGTTATTCCCATTTGAATAAGCAACAAACATACCACGCGACGGAAACAGGCTCGCCGAACATGGGTTGCGGTCCCCAACGCTCGACTAATTATGCATTACCCCTTGGCGCGGTTGCGCCAGGTTTGATAAGAAACACTTAGACAACATCAGAACAGGGGGGCAGCAATGCTGTTCGAGAACAATGGTATCGGTATCCGCCGATGCCTGATCGCCTTCACTTCAGTCACCGTCCTGCTGGGCGCCAGCTCGGCCTGGGCCTATCAGGAAGCGCCGATGCTGGCCGAAAAGGTCGAATCAGGCGAACTGCCGCCGGTCGATGAGCGTATCCCCGATGAGCCCATGGTCATAGAGCCCAACGAGAGCGTCGGGCAATATGGTGGGGATTGGAGAAGCGCCACGGTTGGCGGCGGCTCGTTGACGATGCTGGTGCGATACCAGGGCTACGAGCCGCTGGTCCGCTGGAATCAGGACTTTACCGGCACTATTCCCAATGTTGCCGAGTCCGTCGAGGCCAACGAGGACGCTACCGAATATACGGTAAAACTCAGACCCGGCATGAAATGGTCGGACGGCGAGCCCTTCACTGCCGACGACATCATGTTCTGGTACGAGGATGTCTTCAGCAATACCGAACTTCCGACCGATAGCGGGCAGGCCTTCATGATGGTGGGAGGAGAGCCCGGCAGGGTGGAAAAGATCGACGAGACGACCCTCAAATTCATCTTCCCCTCGCCCCACGGTCTGTTCCCGCAACAGCTCGCATGGGGTGGCAACGACATTACCACGCGTTTCCCGCGCCACTACCTCGAGCAATACCATATCGAGTACAACCCGGACGGTGTCGAGCAGCTTGCGTCCGAGGAAGGCGTCGATGGCTGGGTCGCCTTGTTCCTGAAGAAATCCGGGGCGGCGAGCGTCGACGATTACTTCAAGAGCAGCGAGATCCCGGTGCTCCATCCATGGGCCTTCGAAACCGCGCCGGGCGAGAGCCCGACCCAGGCTGTCGCCGTGCGCAACCCATATTATTGGAAGGTCGACACCGAAGGCAATCAGCTGCCCTATCTCGATCGCATCGTCTATTCGCTGGTGCAGGACAGCGAGGTGCTGCTGTTGAAGACGATGCAGGGCGAGATCGACTTGATGGACCAATATATCGCCACGCCCAACAACAAATCCGTTCTCTATGAGAATCAGGACCGCGGCGGCTATCGCTTCTACGGCCTCAATCCTGTCGAGGTGAACGAGATGGTGATCCAGCTCAATCTCAACCATCCGGATCCGGTCAAGCGTGAGCTCTTCCAGAACAAGGACTTCCGCATCGCCCTTTCGCACGGCTTCGATCGTCAAGCCTTGAACGATGCCGTTTTCGTCGGCCAGGGTGAGATCGGGCAAGCCGCCGTATATCCCGGCACCTCGCTCTACAATGAGCGCCTGGCCAAGCAATACACGGAATATGATCCTGAGAAAGCCAACGCCATTCTCGATGAGGTTCTGCCGCAAAAGGATTCCGAGGGCTATCGTCTGCTGCCCGATGGCGAGCGGCTGACGATCATTTTCGAAATCGATCAGGCGCGGCCGACCTTCATCGATATGTTCGAGATCATCATCCCGCAATGGCGGGAGATCGGCATCAACGCCGAAATTCGGACGATGGACCGCTCACTTTGGGAGGTTCGCGTGCGCAACGGTATCGATTTCGATGCAACGGCGCACAAATTCGGTGGCGGTCAGGGCCAGGCCCTGTTCCTCGATCCGCGCTATTTCGTGCCCGTCAACGAGAACAGTATGTTCGCCAAGGGCTGGCAGCTCTACTACAACAATCCGGAAGCCGAAGGGGCGATAGAGCCACCAGCGCCCGTCAAGGAGGCTCAGGCTCTCTATGATGAAATCGTCAAGACCGGCGATGTCGACAAACAGCAGGAACTGATGGCGCAGATGCTCGAGCTTGCCGCCGACAATTTTTATCATATCGGCACCATCTTTCCGGTCGTGAGTTACGGTGTCGTCTCTTCGGACTTCCACAACGTACCGGCCGAGATGCCGATGGCCTGGGGCTATCCCAATCCGGCGCCGACCAATCCCGAGCAGTACTGGCAGACCCAATAGGGTCTGACTTGCACCTGAAATTGGTTGCGGGCAGCGATCGGGCGCCGCTGCCCCCGACCACATTTGACGCCAAGAATTCGGAAAAAGTTTGATGGCGACCACCATGAACGCCGACGACACCGGCCTGCGCGGCAGCCGCTGGTACATGACCGCGACGCGCTGGTCTCAGCTAACCCTGGTCGAAAACGATCCCGCCAGTTTCGATCTCGATTTCTGGCTCGGCTACTTCAAGAAGACCCAGTCGAATGCAGCCTGCATCAGCGCCGGCGGCTACATCTGTTACTATCCGACCGAGGTGCCGCTGCATTGGCGCAGCCGCTGGCTTGGCGACGGCGACCCGTTCGGCGACCTCGTCGCCGGCTGTCGCAAGCTCGATATGCACGTCATGGCGCGGGTCGATCCGCACGCGGTCCATGAAGATGTGAAGCTTGCCCATCCCGAATGGATAGCCTGCGATGCGAACGGTGCGCCGCGGCGCCATTGGTCCTATCCCGAAGTCTGGGTAACCTGCGCGCTCGGCGGCTATAACCACGACTTCATGCCGAAAGTCGTCCGCGAGATCGCCGCAACCTACGATATCGACGCTGTTTTCGCCAATCGCTGGGCCGGTCACGGCATTTGCTATTGCAAACACTGCAAGTCGACATTCAAACGCGAGAGCGGTTTCGACCTGCCGGTGAGTGAAGATCCCGAACACGAGGGCTGGATTGCTTATGTCGCCTGGCGCCGCGAGGTGCTGACGGGCGTGATCAGGCTTTGGCAGAAGACGATCGAGGAGGTGCGGCCACACTCCCGCTTCATTCCCAATATGGGCCACAACTCGATTGTCGATTTCGACCTTAACGTGGTCTCCGAGTTCGCCCCCATCCTCTTCGTCGATCATCAGGCCCGGCGTGGAATCCAGCCGCACTGGGCTGCCGGCCGCAATGCCAAGCGGATGCGCGGTGCCATGGGCGACCGACCGATCGGCGGGCTCTCCAGCGTCGGCCTTGAGGAGGCGCACCGATGGAAGGACTCGGTCCAAAACCCGGCGGAGATGGAGCTTTGGGTCGCGGACGGCATCGCCCATGGGCTTCGCCCCTGGTATACCAAGTTCAATGCCGGGATCCACGACAGCCGATGGCTCGATCCGGTGGCGCAGATGTTCGCCACACACAGGAAACTGGAGCCGCATCTCGAAGGCACGGTGCCAAGTGCCGAGATTGCCCTGATCGATCCGCTGACAACGCTCGCGAACTATGAGCGCGAGCGGCGGGCCGCGGTCGAGGCCGGTGAGTTCGGCTTCTATCACGCGCTGGTCGAGGCCGGCATTCCCTTCGAGATGCTTTCCGACTACCGGCTCGAGCCGGACTGGCTGGATCGCTATCGCGTCATCGTCATGGCCAATGCCGCTTTTCTCTCGGATGCTCAATGCGCGGCACTCCGGGACTATGTCGAACGCGGCGGCAGCATCGTCGCGTCATTCGAAACCTCCCGCTTCGACGAGAAAGGTCGAAAGCGTGCTGAACTCGGCCTCGCCGATGTGTTCGGGGTGGCGCTTCACGGTGACAGCGTCGGACCCTTGAAGAACCTCTATTGGGAGTTCGATCGCAAGCAGCCAAGCTCGGCCTTTTTGCTTGAAGGCATGGAAGGTTCGGAGCGTATCATAGCTGGCACCCGGTGGCTCAAGGTCGCAGCGAATGAGGGTGTTGTCGTCGAATCGCCCTTGAAGCTGATCCCGCCCTTCCCGGATCTGCCGATGGAAGAGGTCTATGAGCGCGAGCCTGCTGGCGAGCCTGCCTTCTTCCTGCGCGAAAGCGGGCGTGGCGGTCGGATCGTCTATACCCCGTGGAACATCGGCGAGGTCTTCTGGGACGTGCTCAATCGAGATCATGGCCGCCTGATCAGGCAGTCGATCCTCTGGGCGCTAGGTTGCGATCCGGACGTGCGGCTCGAGACATCCGGTATCAGCGACCTCGCGGTTCGCATGGCCGAAGATCGGATCTGCATCCATCTGGTCAATCTCAGCAATCCGATGATGCTCAAGGGCCCGATACGCCGGCATCTGCCCTCGCCACCCCAAACCTTGCGGGTCAGGCTTCCGGCGACAACGAAAGTTCTCAAAGTGCAGTTGGTGCTTGCCGGCAAGACAATCGAAGCTCAGAGCGATGACGACATGCTGATAATCGAAGTACCGCCATTCGAGGTCAGCGAAGTCGTGCGGATCGACCTTGATTAGTTTCACGAGGCAGGTTCGACCACCCTGTTCACGGGAGCTTTGAGAGCCCGGTGCTCTTTTATATCGCCAAGCGCATCGTCTACATGATCCCGACAATGATCGGGATTTCGTTCATTGCGTTTGCGATTATCCAGCTGCCGCCCGGCGATTATCTGACGTCACTCATGGCGGCGATGACCCAGCAGGGCCAGACCATCGATTCTGCCACCGAGGCCGGTCTGCGCGCCCGGTACGGGCTCGATCAGCCATTTCTGGTGCAATATTGGAAATGGATCAGTGGAATCGTCTTCCGCGGCGATTTCGGCTGGTCGTTCGAATGGGGCCAACCGGTCAGCCGGCTACTCGGCCAAACCTTGCCGCTCACGCTGATCGTCTCCGCAGCGTCGCTCGCTTTCGTCTGGATCGTCGCCTTGCCCATCGGCATCTATTCGGCAGTGCGCCGCTATTCGCTGGGCGATCACGTCTTCACCCTTTTCGGGTTTCTGGGCCTCGCAATCCCGAACTTTCTCTTGGCCTTGACGCTGATGTACGTCGCTTACGATTATTTCGGCCAGAATGTCGGTGGCCTCTTCTCGCCCGAATACGAGAATGCGGCCTGGAGCTGGGCCCGCTTCAAGGACTTCATGGCGCATTTATGGATCCCGGTGATCGTCATCGGCACCAGCGGGACGGCTTCACTGATCCGCATCATGCGCGCCAACCTTTCCGATGAACTCAACCGGCCCTATGTCGTGACGGCCCGCGCCAAGGGTTTGAGCGAGTTTACGGTCATTATGCGCTATCCCGTGCGGATTGCACTGAACCCCTTTATCAGCACCATCGGCTGGGTGCTTCCGGCACTCGTGTCAGGCGTCACGATCACGGCCATCGTTCTCAATCTGCCCACAGCCGGTCCGATCCTGATCCGCGCTCTCGTCGCACAGGACATGTACCTGGCGGGTTCGTTCATCCTGCTCTTGAGCATTCTCACCCTGATCGGCACGCTCCTTTCGGATATACTTCTGGCGATCCTCGATCCGCGGATCAGATTTCAGTGACCGAGTTGCGTCATGGCGGCATCGAACAGGCCTTTGATGACGAATTCGAGCTCGACGCCGAGCCTGCTGTCGTCAAGAGCCTGGGTGGCCGCGCGGCGCAGGCCAGCCAATGGCAGCTCGTCTTCTGGAAGTTCCGGCGGCACCGTGTCGCCGTAGTGGCGAGCATCGTCGTCGCCTTGCTCTATTTTGTCGGGATTTTTGCGGAATTCATAGCACCCTACGGGCCGCAGAAGATCGAGACCCGCTACACCTATGCACCGCCTCAATCGCTCAATTTCTTCGTCGCCGAGCCCGATGGCAGCCGGCGATTCGAGCCCCACGTCAAGGGCTATACGATCGAAGTCGATCCAGTGATCCTGAAGCGGACCTTCGTCATCGATCCGGATAAGATCATTCCGGTCGGGCTCTTCGTAATCGGCGATCCTTACCGGCTGTTCGGCCTCATCCCCATGAACCGGCACCTGATCGGTCCCTCGAATCCAGCCGATCCGATGTTTCTCATGGGCAGCGATCGAATCGGCCGCGATCTCTTCAGCCGCCTCATCTATGGTACGAGAATTTCGATGTCGATCGGCCTTGTCGGGGTCGTCATCTCGCTGTTCCTCGGCATTCTCTTGGGGGGGCTCTCCGGCTATTACGGGGGTGCGGTAGACACGATCGTGCAACGGCTCATCGAAATCCTGAGTTCGATTCCGACGATTCCTTTGTGGATGGGGCTGGCGGCAGCGATTCCGCTGACCTGGTCGCCCCTCACGGTTTATTTCACCATCACCCTCATCATCTCGCTGATCGGCTGGACGGCGCTCGGACGCGAAGTGCGTGGACGCTTCTATGCGTTGCGCTCGGAGGATTTCGTGACCGCGGCGCGGCTCGACGGATCGAGCGAGCTTCGGGTCGTGCTCAGGCATATGGTGCCGTCGATCACCAGTCACATCGTCGCCTCGATCACGCTTGCGATCCCCGCCATGATTCTGGCCGAGACCTCCCTTTCCTTTCTCGGCATCGGCCTCAAGCCGCCGGTGGTGAGCTGGGGTGTTCTCTTGCAGGACGCGCAGAATATTCGAAGCGTCTCGACGGCCCCCTGGCTGCTGATCGCACCGGGCCTTGCCGTCGTCACCGCCGTGCTCGCTTTCAATTTCATGGGTGACGGCCTGCGCGACGCAGCGGACCCCTATAATGAGTGATGAAATCGTCCTGCGCGTCAGGGATCTGACGACCGTCTTCCACCTCAAGGACGGACCATTCAAAGCCGTCGACAGCGTCAGCTTCGAGCTTGCCCGCGGCAAGATGCATTGCTTGGTCGGGGAGAGCGGCTCCGGCAAGAGTGTGTGCGCCCGCTCGCTCATGCAACTTGTCGGACCGACCGGGCAGGTCGAAGGCGGCAGCATCGAGCTGGTTCAAGATGAGGCCGACGGCGGCTTGATCGATATCGCCAAGCTCACCCCCAACAGTCGCGCTGTCCGAGCCATACGTGGCCGCGATATCGCGATGGTCTTTCAAGAGCCGATGAGCTCGCTATCACCGGTTCATACCATCGGCCGGCAGATCACCGAGGTCTTGAGCCTGCACCTCAAGCTTGACCGGAAGGCGGCTCGACAACGCGCCGTCGAGCTATTGTCGCGTGTCGAGATCCCCGAACCGGAACGGGCCCTCGACCGCTATACCTTCGAATTCTCCGGTGGCATGAGGCAGCGGGCGATGATCGCCATGGCGCTCGCCTGTCGACCCAAGGTGTTGATCGCCGACGAGCCGACCACGGCACTCGACGTTACCACGCAAGCAGAAATCCTCGATCTCATCAAAGAGCTGCAGGACGATTTCGGCATGGCGGTGTTGATGATCACTCATGATATGGGTGTCGTCGCTGAGATCGCCGACGAAGTCGCCGTGATGTTCCGGGGCCGCATCGTCGAGCGTGGCGACGTCCACGAAATCTTTGAGAGGCCGCAGCACGGCTATACCAAGCGTCTGCTCGGTGCGGTCTTGCGCCTGCAACAGCCGGCGGCCAACAGGCATCATCTCGGGAAGCTGCCGGAAACACCAATCCTCCAGGTTCGGGACCTCGCGAAAAACTATCAACTCACCGCGGCTCTGTTCGGATGGCGAAGGCCCCAGATCGTTAAGGCCGTTGCCGGCGTCAGCTTCGATCTGAACGAAGGCGAAACCCTGGGGATCGTCGGCGAAAGCGGCTCCGGCAAGACCACCGTCGGGCGCCTGCTGCTCGCCATAACCAAGGCCAGTTCCGGCACCGTCACCTACAGCGACGGGGCCGGCCAACGGATTGAGGTCACCCATCTTAACAGGGCGGGCCTGCGGCGCTATCACCGCGAAGCACGGCTGGTGTTCCAGGATCCATTCTCCTCACTCAACCCACGCATGACCGTCAAACAGGTGATCGGCGATTCGATGCTGGTCCATGGTATCGCCGAGGGTCGCGAGCTCGAGGATCGGGTGGCCGAGCTGTTGAAGATGGTCTATCTTCCGCCCGAAGCGATGGAACGCTATCCGCACGCATTCTCCGGCGGTCAGCGGCAGCGTATCGGCATCGCCCGAGCGCTCGCCCTCCAGCCGCGGCTGATCATTGCTGATGAGGTCACCTCGGGCCTCGATGTCTCGCTCAGAAGCCGCATCCTCGATCTACTCTTCGAACTCAAGGATCGGCTCGGCCTCAGCTTCGTCTTCATCAGTCATGACATCAGCGTGGTCCGCTATTTCTGTGACCGTGTTGCCGTCATGTATCGGGGCAAATTCGTCGAGATCGGACCCGCGGAACAGATCACCACGGCACCGAAGCACCCCTATACCAAGGCACTCATTTCGGCCGTGCCGGTACCCGATCCCTCGGTCCGTCGTCTCGCATTCCGCCATCGCTATGAAGCGGTTGGCACTTGAAAATTGGCCATCTCGGGTAAAGCGACTTATGCGGCTGGAAAACTGGTCTGAACCCCGAGCACGAATGCCGTGGAGTCCATGGTATCTTCCGATGCCGTCGGGCTCTGTTCGAAATCCAGTTTCACTGTAGAAGCGGTAGCATCGATTTTGGTCGAAATCGTGTAGTCGCTATCTTCACCTCTGCTGCCCATAGGCCTGCCGAGAAACTTCAATCGCACTGATTGCGCCGACTCCATGTCCTGGGCGATAGCCTTGTAGTTCCCACTCTCGGCGGAGATCGACAGCGAAGGGTTCCTTGAAATCACCACGCCTGTAACCAATCCGAATGGTCCGGAAGGTGAAAAATCGATCTGCGGAACCGGCGAAAATTTAAAGCCCGATACGTCTTGACCAGCATTCTTGACTGCCTGTTCAATCGGATCCGTCCAGAACCAGTTTTTGAGCAATGGCATGGAAAAGGCGACCGGCCCGAAATAGACCGTCGCGGTCCCGTTGAATGCCACCTCCACTTCGGTACTCTTGCTGCGGTCTACGATGGCGTCGTGAAACAAATTGCTGCTCCGATCAGTCGCTATAGTGAGAAAATCCGCTGCAGCAATGTCGATGGATCGGCCGCCGTTGATTGCAACCGAATAATCAGCTGCAAATGACCTTCCAACGGACATCTTCAGCCTCGGCGCGGCGGCATCCGGCGTTGCGTTTAAATCCCGCAATATTTGTGGCAGTGGTGTGGCGACTGCATAGGCCGGAACGGTCCATCCATCGCTGATCGTTAGAGCACCGTTATCGAGACTTGGATTTTGTGCTGCGGCCAGCGCCCGCGACAGGTAGCCATTGTTCATTGTTGTCGCGTTTATTAAAGAAATACTGTTGTCAATGGCACTTAGGTAATTGGAGAGAGCGGGAAGCACGGATCTGCCGCTGGACGGTATCTTGTTGAGACTTTGCTGCAGATCGAGGGAGTTCTGCAATCTCTCCAGGGTCGTTGGCGGCAAAGCCCAGCCATGGGTGATCTCTTGCAGGACGAGATCGATGGGCTGCTGAGTACCCGTTCCTTTCGGAATGCTGCCGAATGCATCACGCCAGGCGCTGAGCAACGCTCCCTGTTGGTTTATCGTATTTGCCGTATTTTGCGCCAGTTTTGCCTGATCGCTGGTCGATAGCGAATAGCTGACACTGCTCAAAGCTTGTATGTAGAGATTCGTGAAAATCTGGCCGAGTTGTACCGGAGAGGTATTGGCTTTCAGATTGGACTCGATCCAGGCGTAAGTCTTGGCGTTGAATTCCAAATTTTGGGGGCTTTGCCAATAGTACGGAAAATTGCCCTTGGCTCCCGTCGTAAAGGGTTTGAAATCCGGTGGCGTCGCCGACGCTCGCGGTGCAGTGGCAGGTCCAAAGGCCACATTCCGGCAGGTTATGAATGGCGCCGTCGAAGCGACACTATTGGCCTGAGCCGCCAATTCGTCGACGATGGCCTCGAGACCGATCATGAAACCTCATTTTGGGCAGAAAGGTGGCCACGCGTTGGAATCACGTGGCCACCCCACTGGTTCATTCTCTTCAAGCTTGGCGATTACCGGCAAGCAGGAGCTCTGCTCAGGCTGCGGGGAACACCGGCTGAACGCCGAGGATCCAGCCAACCGAATCGACCGCGTTTCCGGCGACCAGTTCCTTCGGCGGATCCAGGGTAATCGTCACCGTCGAGCTTGAGGAATCGACTGTGACTTTGTTCGAATAGCTCGACTCTTTCATGTTGATGCCGAGAGGGATCCCGAGGAAGCTCACCCCGACCGACGCCGATTGCTGGAAGGTCTGCTGGATGCGCTGATAGTCCGAGCTCGTCACCTGTATGATCATGCTCGGGTAGTTGCTGATAGCCACACCTTGGAGATATCCGAAGGGTCCGGACGCACTGAAGTCGATTTGCGGCTTCGGTGCGAACTTGAAGCCGGAAACGTCCTTATCCCCGTTCGCCATGGCATCGGTAATCGGCTGCGTCCAGAACCAATTCTGCAAAGTTGCCATATCGAAACTGGACGGACCGAAATTGACCAGAGTTACGCCAGGGAAGTTCATCGTGACTTTCGTCTCGTTCGATGTCGTCGCGACGTCGCTCTTAAAGTAACTGGCATTGCCGCCGACATTGAGCGTCAGGAAATCAAGCACCGGTATTCCAAAGCTGGTGCCGCCTGAAACACTCACCTGGAAATCGTTCTCCGTCGAACGCGACACCGTCATCGAGAGGTTCGTCGCCTGCCCCTGGTTCTGCAGTCCGTTCAGGATATCCGAAAGCTGGTTGGCGACCTTGTAGGACGGCACATAGGCATTGGTATCCAACTGCAGGCCGCCATTGGTCTGAGCCGCCGTCTGCGCGGCTGCCAAAGCCTTGGCGAGGTAGGCATTGTTCAGCGTCGTATTGTTTTCGAGGGAAACGGCAGCACCAATGGCATTCAGCCAGTTGGCGAACACCGGAACCACCGTGGCGCCGCTGGCGGGGACGTTGTTCAGCAGGGCATTCAGATTGATGGACTGCTGGATCTTCGGCAGGGTCGTTGGTGGGTCCGCCCATTCGGTGGCGATCGTGCCGGTGATCAGATCGATCGGTTGCTTTCCGGCAGCACTCGGCAGACTGCCAAAAGCACCCTGCCAGGCATTCAGAAGTGCTGCCTGCTGATTGGTGGCATTGGCCTTGGCGGCATTGAGCTGTGCCTGGTCGCTGGTCGATAGCGAGTAGCTGATTTTCGTGAGGGCGTCGATGTAGAGGTTCGTAAAGGATTGATCGAGCTGGAACGGCGAGGTTCCCGCTTTCAGATTCGAGCTGATCCAATCGTAGGTTTTTGCATTGAAGAGTAGATTCCGTGGGTCCTGCCAATAATAGGGAAGGTTGCCTTTGCTTCCGATATTGAAAGCCTGAAGCTGCGAGCTGCCAAGTGCCGCAGAGAGTATCGAGTTCGCCTGATCCTTCAATGTATTGATAATAACGTCAGCTGCTGTTGTATGCTGCATTAGGACTACCTTTGGTCTGAACTTTTGGGTTGAAGATGCTTGCGAGGAAAGTTCATCGTTGGTGGCTGACATCCATCGGGACGACGTGGTCAGCCGGGCATGACACTCGATATCGAGATGTCGACTTCGCTTGGTTGCACCGGATAGAAGGCCTTGAGCGTGCGGCTCGCCACATCCCGCTGATTGACGAGATCGGTGCCGCTGCTGAGCGTAACGACCGAAGTGTCTTGAAAAGGACCATTGCCTGCCATGTGCACGATCCAGTTCTGAGCCGGTGCATTTCGATAAGTATAAGTTGCTTGAAATGCAGATGGCGGACGATTGGGCAGATTTTGCTGTAAGGTAAAACGATAGTTAGGCATTCCTATGACTTCCTTTCATCAAGGGTTTTGGGCCAACGTCGACATTACTTGCATGAGAGGCTTAATAAATTACGCTGATCATTCGAGTTTCTGCTTTCGAATTCAGCGTGGCGATAGCCTTCTTTGTTCACCTGCAGCGTTTAGTGACGGGGCTCAAGTGTCACATTGGTGGCGAACTGGTGGCACATTGGTGTGCCTGTTGGAGACCTGACAGACGACGATTAGGAAGCCGTGCCCGCGCCATGCGACGCTACTCCTCGCGTCGTGCCCACATGACACCGTTGCCGGTGCCATTGCCGTGGAACCTCAGCAGGCAGTTCTTCTGATTCCGGTTGAGACGGTTGATGGTGTCATGCAATCGAGTCGGGGGATCGATATCGCGCCGTACCGGCAGTGGATCGTCGATATGCTCGGGCCAACCCTCTTCCTCGAATGCAGCAAAGATTATCTCCTGGTTTGGCGCAGGAACACGAAACCGTTTGACCACGGACCCTTCGAAGCTCAGTTCCCGCCTCGTCGCATCCCAAAGAGGCGACGCCAGAGCCTGCAGCTCATCGACGGGCAGTCCTATCGGCTTTTGGCCGATTGCCTCACGGACTGGCCATTTTTCAGATTGCGCAGTCTCGGTCAGCGATCCATTCGAGCCCAATTCATCGGATTGACCGAGTGCACTCACGGCGAATGAAGCGCCTTCCCCGGTAAGCACGAGACAGGTCGAGGCAGTGAAGCTGAAGCCGCGGCCGTGGCGAAACGAGCGGTGCGAATCGCCGAAAGCCGAGGTCTCGTGGGCATGAACTGCGAACCCTTTGGCAACAAGCCAGCGGATATGACTGATGGTCAGTCCGGCCTCATAGAGGAGATCGATCTCGACTGCGAAATCCCAAATCTCCGAGCTCGATTCCCGAGCGTAGGAATAGGCCTGCCAAAGGAGTGTCAGACCGGCCCGGGCATTGATGTCGATGTCTAGCACCGGCGATTGTGCGATGGCCGCCGCCGAGGGCGTGAAGTCTGAAATCATGGGGCCGCCCTTCCTTTTGTTCCCCGGCACCCTAGGTCTTCCCAATTTTCAACCATAAGGATAATTGAGGCCAGCGACGAAGTCGGAGCCGGATTTTCTCCATCTCCGCGGCGGTTTGGATAGCGGCTAAGCGGCGAACGGGTCCTTGCCGAAAAATGGATGGCGTGCTTTGGACTCCACCGGAGTTTCGGTTCTGTTTACGCCACGCATTCGAAGCCCGCATTCACCACGTCTTTGCGGCGGCCCCCGTATGATCGGTCGGTAAGCCGCGGGTAGCGGCCCTACATTTCGACGACGAGGTACTCGCCGTCCCGTTCGACCTCGAAGGTGTCTGCCTGGTAGGGGCCTTCGACCAATTGCCGGCCTGAAACCTCCTGCACCTCGAACTTGCGGGCTTTGATGCGCTCGGCGTCGCAATAGGAGCGGCCGGTCCGAAGATCGTATTCCCAGCCATGCCAGGGGCAGCGCAACGTCTGTCCGCGGCTGCTCAACGTGTAGGAGCCGTAGCCCTTCGCTTCGATGCAGCCCGTCAGCCTGCCTGTGGAAAGCTTCGCACCTTTGTGCGGACATCTGTCCAGAAGAGCGAAGAACTCGCCCTCTATGTTAAAGATGACGAGTTCACGGCCATTGGCCTCGACGCATCGGCGCTGACCCGGCGGAATATCCTCGGCCCGGCCGACCACGTAACTCGGCATCAGTTGAACCGATAGAGCCCGAGGCCGTTGCCCCGAAATATCTTGGCGCGGTTAACCTCTCCCAGGGTTTTGGGCAGAGCGTTCGCCGGATCATCGAAATCCCAGTGCGGATAGTCGCTCGAGAACAACAGGCGATCGGTCCCGATCCAATCGATCGTGTCGATCAGATGCTGCCGCTGGCTCGGCTCTTCGACGGGCTGGGTCGCGAAATAAAAATTCCGGCGCAGATATTCCGACGGTTTCATCTTGAGATGCGGCACTTCCTGCCGGAACCGCTCGAACAACCGGTCCATGCGCCAGGTCAGCGGCGGAACCCAGCCGAAACCGCCCTCGAGACTGATCACATTGAGGTTGGGAATGGCTTCGAATACGCCTTCGATGATGAAGCTTGCAACCATGCCCTGGCAGGCTGCCGAGTGTGAGGTCATCTCTTCGACATAGAACGAGGGCCAGCCGCCGGGGGTCGAGGGATGCCCCGGCGAGCCGAACACATGAATCGCGACCGGAAGACCGCGGTCCGCGGCGGCTTGATAAATCGGCCAATAATGCTGCCGGCCCAAGGGCTCTCGCGTGCGCGTCAACAGCAGGACTTGCGCGAAATCGGGATGGTCCGCCCACTTTTCGAGTTCGGCAACAGCCGCTTCCGGCTGCTCGAACGGAATTACGATGGAGGCCCTGAGCCGCTTGTCGCGGCTGGTCCAGGTTTCGACCTGCCAGTGATTGATGGCGCGGGCGAGCGCTCGCGAAAGCTCGGGGTTGGGCGCCGACTGTCCGGTCTGCCGCAACGGGCTCAACAATGAGTACTCGATATTCAGCGGCTCGAGATATTGATCGCGCATCATCTCGTAGCTGCTTCCAGCCATGCCGCCGTCGGCGGGCTTGGCGTCGGCCCGATGGGCTTCCGGCACCGCCTTGGGGTAACCGATGGGTGTGCGCGCACCGGCGCCAAATGTGTTCAATATTTCCCAATGCTCGGCCGACATGAATGGCTTCAGATCGGCAAGCTCGCGGACACAAGGATGGACATCGGCGTCGATGATAGCCTGCCGGACCGATTTCGCCTGCTGCGAGACGCTTTGCGGTTTCTCGAGAGTAATCTGATCCATGGCTAGTGTATCCTTCCGTAGAGACTGCGCGGATTGTCGACGGCTATTGTCCGGCGGAGATTGCCATCGATACCTTTGGGGAACGCATCATCGCCGTCATAGTGCCAATGTGGGTAGTCGGTGGCAAAAAGCAGCATTTCGTTCGCGTTCAAATGATCGATGATGCTGCCTGTGGTTGCGTCGTCATCGGGGCCGTCGAAGGGTTGCAGCGTCAGCCGCACATGGCGCTCGATGACGCGCATCGGCGCTTCGTCGAGCCAGGGCACCTCGACCCTCGAGCCACGCCAGAACTTGCCGAACCGCCAGCCGAACGACGCCAGCCAGGAAACCCCGCTCTCGAGCAGCACGATCTTCAATCCGGGAAAGCGCTCGAACACGCCATGGGTCACGAGGCTGCCGAGCTGGCCCTGAAAAGCCAGGGACTGATCGACGGCATCCTCGAACTGATAGCTGGCCCAGCCCGAGGCCGTCTGCGGGAGCTTGCCGCTATTGCCGATATGGAGCGCCACCGGCAGATCGGCCTCAACCGCCGCTTGCCAGATCGGATCGTAAACCGTGTTGCCATAAGGCAGTTCGGCGGTCGCCAGCATCACCGCCTGAACGAATTTTTTGTCGCTCGACCGCCTGGCAATCTCCTTCCCGGCCTTGATCGGATCCAAAGGCGAAATCAGGATCGAGCCATAAAGACGCGGGTCCCGGCTCAGGAATTGATCGGCGAGATAGTCGTTGGTCGCGGTGGCGAAGGCTGCTGCCATATGCGGGTCGAACAACTTCGCGACCGGATGCAAACAGTTGCAGATCGCAGCCGCCATGCCCGGTTGATCGAGCACCGTACGGATCAGAAACTCGACATCCTGGCGCGGTCGCCCATCCTCGTCGCGCCAGTCCGGCCTGCAGGCAATCGGAGCCTCAATCGGCAGCGTGGATTCGGCAAAGCTCCGCACCCCACGCGACGCCGTTATCTCCTGCCAGACCGGCGGCAGATAGGGTCTCATCTGCTCCATGCTCGGCGCCGGCACATGCACGTCGCAATCGATCCCGCCCTGCATCAGGTTCTTCCGCTTCTTTTCATGGCGCAATGG
Source organism: Geminicoccaceae bacterium (assembly GCA_041750975.1). Lineage (GTDB taxonomy): Bacteria > Pseudomonadota > Alphaproteobacteria > Geminicoccales > Geminicoccaceae > JBGSYN01. The sequence goes on from JBGSYN010000100.1 coordinate 21,161, forward strand.
TGGACCAAACGGCTGTTATCGTAAACCATGTATTGGCGGCGCAACTCAGCTTTTCTCAAACTTGAGGAGACCCGCCCAAGCTCCTGGGAAGCTCAAAAATTAATCGAAAGGCCGAGGAGCGGGCCGTGCATGGTGACGTCCCATTCGAACTCGTCGCCGCCGCTGCCGTCCTCGTATTTCTGATGGAGGGCGCGGTAGCCGGCGAGCAAGCGGGCATTGTTCTGGCCGAACAGGCTGAACAGATAGCCGGCCACGCCGAAGGTCTGCCAGCTATATTGCGAGCTCGTGCTGGTACCGCCGACATCGCCCGCAAGAGTTATGCCGAAACGGTCGCCGAGGCTCCAGATGGTGCGCAGGCCGATGATGGGATCGGTCCAGCTCTGGTTATCATCGACCGAGCGCGTGCGTCTGATGCCGAGCTCCGGCAGATCGAGCCGGCCTTGCAGATCGACATCGAGATAGGTGTAGCGGGCCCCGGCATAGGGATCGAGGGTAACGGCGAAACGGCCCGCCTCCGGCGATGAACCGAGTGTCCAATCGCCGAGCCGATAGGTTCCGGCCAGCTGCAGGATCACCTGGTTGGCCTCGGCGTCGAGCTTGATGCGTTCATCGCCGTCGGCATCATCATCGCCGAGATTGGCATAGAGCGTATCGAACAGGAGGCCGACATCGCCCTTGCGGATCTCGGCCTCGAGCATCACGGCGCCATTGAGATGATCGAGGATGTCGTTGAAATTGACGTTGATATCGGCCTTGATCCCCCTGGTCGTGGCGTTGCCGTTCAGGCTCAAGGCCCAGGCATAGGGTGTCACGATGACCTCGAGCGGCTGCTCGAACGTGTTCCTGACCGCCGTCGAGAGCGGGTCCGTCGTCGGCGAAGACTGGGCCGCCGCCGGCACGGCGCCGCAGGCCAGCGCTGTCCCAATAGCGAGGATCATCAAACCGCGAAAAACCATCATAGCTGCAACTTTCCCGGCATCGACACGGTCAGACTGGTTCACTGCCTTGGCCAACCTTGCCGCGAAAAATCCAGTAAACGCCGATCGTATAGAGCGCGATGACCGGTACGACGACCACTCCACCGTAGAAAAAGAACCGCAACGATGCCTCCGGCGCTGCGGCATCGGCAACGGTGATCGTATAGGGGATCATGTAGGGCCACATCATCACGCCGAGCGTCAAAAAAGCCGAGAGGAAGAACACCACCGTCAGGGCGAAGGGAATGATATCGCGCTTGGCCCGCGCCCCAGCCACAACGCCGATAAGGGCGGCGATACCGAGTACCGGAAAGGCCAACCCCCAGCTTCGCGAGCCAAGATTGTTCTGGGCGATAGCGCCCGCATCGACCGTCAGGGAAGTTACAAAAGCAAGGCCCAGACAAACAAGAACCGCGCCGGCAAGCCAGGGGATACGCGCATAGGCCCAGCTACGCAGCGTCCCCTCACTCTTCAACACCAGCCACCCGGCACCGAGCAAGGCATAGCCGAACACCAGCCCGACGCCGGTAAGAACCGGGAACGGATGCAGCCAGCCGAAGGTGCCACCGGCATATTGCATGGCCTCGACCGGAACGCCCCGCATCAGCGCGCCGACGGCGGCTCCCTGCACGAAGGCCACCACGACAGAGCCGATGAAGAACCCCCGATCCCAAAGGCCGCGGGTGCGCTCGCTTCGATATCGAAACTCAAAAGCGATGCCGCGAAAAATCAGACCGAACAGCATCAGCAATACGGGGATGTAGAATGCGCCTAGAAACACGGCGTAGACGGCCGGAAACGCCGCAAAGAGACTGGCGCCGATGACCACGAGCCATGTTTCGTTGCCGTCCCAGTATGGCGCGATGCTGGTCATCATGTAGTCACGATCGATGTCGTCGCGCGCGGTGCCGAAGAGAATGCCAACGCCAAGGTCAAACCCATCGAGTACGACATAGACGAGAATTGATAAGGCAATGACGGCTGCCCAGAAGAGAGCGAGGGAGCTTGGTTCGGCCATCGCTCAGCTCCTTTGTATGCGGGCTTGCGGCTGGTGGCCGGTGGCACTTTCGGCGCTGTCGGCGAAGGCCAATGGCCGGCTCGCCGTCGCGTTGGTGATCGCCTCGGTGCCGTCGGTCGGACCCTCACACAGAAGTCGGTAGATGTAGTAGGTACCGAAGCTGACGAAGACCGCGTAGACCAGAACATAGCCGCTCAGGGAGAACAGCACGTCGCCGGTGGTAAGGGATGGCGTCACCGCATCTTTGGTGCGCAACAGTCCGTAAACGACCCAGGGTTGGCGCCCGACCTCAGCGGTGTACCAGCCGGTCAGTATCGCAATAAAGCCAGTGGGAAACGACAGAAATGCGACCCAAAGAAACCAGCGCGAGGTCTCGAGCCGGCCCAATAATCGAAGCAAGTTTCCGCCCCAGGACACCGCAACCATAATCAGCCCCATGCCGACCATGATGCGGAACCCGAAGAAGGGGATCACCACCGGCGGCCGATCCTCTTCGGGGAAGGCGTCCAAACCGGTTTCGCGGGCGGTCCAGTTACCCGAGGCGATAAAGCTGCCGAGCTTCGGGATCTCGATCGCATAGAGGTTCCGCTCACCGGCCGCGTCGGGGATCGCGATCAATACCTCGCTGGCCGGCTGCTGGGTTTGCCAGCGCGCTTCGATCGCAGCGAACTTCGCCGGTTGATGCTCCAGCACATAGAGGCCTGTGAGATGACCGAAAAACATCTGCACAGGGATAAGAATAGCCGCCAAGCCGAGGCCCCAATGCAGCATCACCCGCCCCTCGGCCAAATGCACGCGGCGCAGCAGGTACCAGGCGCCGGTGGCCGCAATGCTCATGGCACTGGTGAGAAAGGCGGCAAGCAGCATATGCGGCCAACGCACCATCATCACCGATCCCAAAACGATCTCGCGCCAGTCGGCCGGAATGATCTTGCCATCGACAATCTCATGGCCGACGGGGACCTGCATCCATGAGTTGTTCGCGAGGATCCAGAATGAGGAGAACATGGTGCCCAACGACACCATGCAGCAGGCGAAGAAATAGAAACCCGGCGAGACGCGGTTCCTGCCCAGCAACATGACGCCAAAAAACGTCGCCTCAAGCAGGAAGGCCGTAAAGGATTCATAGCCAAGCAGGGGACCTTGAATCGAGCCTGTCTTCTCGGCCAGCACGCCCCAATTGGTGCCGAACTGGAATGCCATGACGATCCCCGTTACAACACCCATGCCGAAGGACACCGCAAAAACTTTCAGCCAGAAGTCGAAGATGCGCCGATAGAGGGGATTGCCGGTGAAGTACCGCATGCCCTCGATCGTCGCCAGCCACGCCGCGAGGCCTATGGTGAAGGCCGGGAAGATGATGTGGAAGCTGATGACGAACGCGAACTGGATGCGTGACAGGATTACCGGATCGAGTTCCAATCTATAGCTCCTGGCTCAAAGGTACCCACCGCATTAAGACTTGGCGTCGCCGGTTCGAATTTGGATCTCGCCATCCAGCTCGCGAACTTCATAGGTCGTAAGCCGCGTGATCGCAGGACCACCGCTCGCCTGGCCCGTAGCCACATCGTATTGCGAAGCATCGCACGGGGACATGATCACAGTTCCCGTCAAACGTCCGGACGACAGCGGCGAGCGATCGCTTGGCGAAAGATCGTCGAACGCGTAGAGGCGGTCGTCGATGCGGGCGACAGCGACCCGGTGCTTCGTATCCATGAGATAATAGGGCATAACATAGCCGTTCGGCACGGCATTCGACTTGCCGAGGGTGCGGAACTCGGCGCTGACGTTACTCATGATGTTTCCTCCTTTGGACTGGTCTTGTGCTTTACCGATCCTGCGGCTGATCGCCGATGACGACGTCGGTGATCGACAAGCTGTGGTCGAGGCGGAACTCGCCTGGCGCGCCGGCCGGCACGATCGGATTGCGCGGCATCATCGGCTTTAGGCGCTGATAGCCCGAACCCAGCGGCGGGCGTGGATCGTCGTCGCCCTTGTGCGGCCAGAACGACATTGCCCGTTCGGCCAGCGCCGCAATCGTGTGCGACGGGTTCACGCCCGGATTGGCCGTGATCACGCTGCCATCCATGATGTGCAAACCGGGATAGCCGAAGGCCCGTTGATAGGGATCGACGACGCCGTGTGCCGCATCCTCGCCGATGGTATTCCCGCCGATAAAATGCGCTGAGGTGGACTTGCCGACCACCGAGAAGAAGGTTTGCGCTGACACCCCACCGAGCTTCTCCGCCACACGCCGGCCAACATCGACCGCCGCTTCGACGATGGCGGGCGGTGCTGTGTCCGAGCCAGGTTTGCTGCGCAAACGGCCATGCTTCCAGGAGAGATCGAGCCAGTCATCATGATCGCGCATGCACAAAAGGTTGAAGCCGCGTTGTGACCAGTCCTTCGGGTAATCGACGCTGATCGTGTCGATCGGGTGCTCGATCAGTTGCTTGAGCCAGGCGTGGAAGTGGTGCTCCTCGCCGCCTTCCGGTTGCGCGGTATAGATGAGCGACATCGAATTACTGCCGACACCGAAGCGAACAGGACCGATCGTCGCCTCAGGATCGATCTGCAGCGCCGCCGTTACGTTGGGCGAGCCCGGCGTGATGTGGAACTTCTCCGGGTCGCGCTTGTAGTCCCCCTCGCTGCGCATCACCGAGACCAACGCCTCGGAATTGGTGCGTGCGCGCTTGCCCGCCTCGTCGGAGAGCTTGTCGAGCGTACCGTCCTGCTTCATCGACAAGAGGATCTGCGCCGTGCCGAAGGCGTGCGCCGCAAGGATTACCTGTCGCGCCTTGTAGTGATGGCGCTTGCGCGCCGCGCCCAACGGTCCCGGGTGACGCGCGATGACCTCGAAGCCACCGTCCTCGAGCGGCTTCAGGGTATCCACTTCATTCAATTCGTGCACGACGGCACCGTGCGCTTCCGCGAGATAAAGATAGTTGACGGTCGTCTTATTCTTAGCGTTGTACCGGCAGCCGTTCGAGCAGTCGTTGCAGCCGACGCACCCCGTCCGCCGCGGCCCTTTTCCGCCAAAATAGGGGTCGTCCACCTCGACTCCCGGCGTGCCGAACCAGATGCCGAGCGGTGCCCGCAGGTAGGGCCGGTCCATGTCGGCGGCGACCTCGCGCATGATCCGGTCGGAATCGGTCTCCATGTAGGGCGACTTCATCACGCCAAACATTCGGTTGCACTGGTCGTAATAGGGCGCCATCTCGTCGGCCCAGTCGGTGATGTGCGACCAGGTCGGATAGTCGAAGAACTTCTGTGTCGGCACGTAGAGCGTGTTGGCGTAGACCAGCGATCCGCCGCCGACGCCGGCACCCGAGAGCACGATCACGTCGTCGAGGTAGCGGATGCGCTGGATCCCAAAAAGCTCGAGCTCGGGCTGCCAGGCGTATTTCGGCAGGTCCCAGCTTGATTTCGGCAGGTCCTCATCGCGGTAGCGCCGTCCGGCCTCGAGCACCGCGACGGAGTATCCCTTTTCGACCGCACGCAACGCCGCCACGCTGCCGCCGAAGCCCGAGCCCACGATAATGATGTCATAGTCAAATTGTGCCATTGTCTTCGCCTCCCGCCTTTCGTTGCCTCCGCGAAGCATGCGTCGCGCCGGCTGTTAGAACCAGGGCCCACACATGCTTCGCGCTCGTTTGGGGATCAGTTCACCTTGACGACGCTGGGTGGCTTCCAGGTGTCATTGAGGATTGAGGGATCGGTATCCGTCGGCCAGTACATGCGGAGCATCGGCAGAAACTGGCCCTTGGGCGCCGGCAGCCAGTTGCTCTCCTTGTCCTCGCCGGGCGATTCGTTCTGGAAGTACAGGGTTGTCGAACCGTCAGCGTTCGCTTGCAGATTGTCGCGCGGGCTGACCGTGAATTTGTTCAGGGCATTGGGCACGAACCACCAGCCTTGGTCGATCTCGTACATGGTGATCGACCAGAAACCGTTGACCGGGGGCGTTGCGTCTTTGGCAAAGGTCAGGGTGTATTTATAGGCGCCATCGAGTTTCTGACCATCGCTATCGGTTTCCGTGTAGGGATAAACGGCATCGGCCTGAAGATTGGCCGGCCAACCGAAGGCGGCGACCACCGCCCGCTTCAGATAGTCGGTACCGTATTGGCCGAGACCTTTGGTCACCACCCAGCCATTGACGACCTGACCGAGACTGCTCCGGCTCGCGTCGATTTCGGCGAGTGCCTCCTTTGGCAAGTCCGCCAGCGCCGTCTGCACATCCGCATCGAGTGCATCCATCTTAAATGGCTCACCCGGAACAATGCCGATTTCTGCCATGCGCACGATGATCGGTGCGTCTTCTGCGGCCGGCGGTGCGTCGCTTCCCATTAAGCGCGCCAGCATCTGGAAATAGCCCTCGGTACCCATGTCCAGGATTACTTTCTGAGGCTTGTCGGTCATGCTGAAGCCCGGGGCCGGGTCCACCGGCGGGGCTTCGAAGGTGTAGTCTTTGCCCACGGCCGAGAGCGGCCGGAGATCGTATTGGGCCTGAAGCGCGTTGACCGCTTCGTAGTCGGCCTCGGTGCCGTCGGCATAGGTGCGACCGAGAATGACCATGTAGCGGGTCGGCACCTTGATCTGGGTCATGCCCTCCGGCACTTCGCCTTCCCAGCCAGGGCCACTGATCAGGAAAGATTGAGCACTCTCGCCGGTGGTGCGGCTGCCTGCGGATTCGACCACCGGCATCCAGAGATCGTACATCGGAAACAGAAAATATCGCTCGCCCATATCCGGTTGTGAGAAGACCATCGGCTCGGTGCCAAGGTCGAGCCAGGCGATCGAATAGAGGGTGTCGGCGTTAGGCGCCGAAACGCCGCGGAAATCCGCAGGCGGATAGCGCTTGACATTGAGGAACTGCCCCATCGGCATATGCAGCCCCTCGATCTTTGAGACATTGGTCATCTGTACCCGTGTCACCTCAGTGGTGATCAGCGAGTACCCATAAATGTAGGCGTCCATCGCGATCGCTTTGGCTTCGTCCGGCGTCAGCGCCGCCGCGCGGTTTGCCAGCGGCAAAAAAGTCAAGACCATGGCTGCGGTCAGGGCACCCAGAAATCTTTGTCGGGTTGTCTTCATGTCAGTATACCTTTCTTCACGATTATTGCGCGTTGACAAGTTCGATCTCGCTCGGACGCCATTCCTTGGTGAAAAAGGGCTCGAGCGGGCTGTAGAGGCGAAGGGCTGTGAACCAGCCCTTCTGCGGGTCGGTCTGGATCCAATTGCCGCGAGCGACACCTTCCGGTTGCTCGGGGGCGAACCAGACTGTCGTCGAACCGTCCTCGGCGGCTTCGGCTGCGGGTGACGGATAGCTCTGGCTACCGGCGCGGGGAAAGCGCTGCGGGGTGTCGAGCATCGAGCGCGTCTGGTTGTCGTAGACGGTGAACGACCAGAAATTCGCCTCCGGAATATCCTTGGGAAGTGTCACCTTGTAGGTCTTCGAGCCGTCAAAATAGTTCTTCTCGGCATCGGCCATGACAATGAGATATTGTGAGCCGACCCCGGTAAGGCGCATCGCCATCGCCGGCGTGATCCCGGTGTAGCCGTAGAAGAACCAGGTCCGCGCGTTCATTTGGCGATAGCCCGTGGGCGGGTAGGGTTTGACGCCGTCCTTGGTAATTTCGGGAATTGGGGTCTCGAACTCGTAGCCGCTGACGAAGAGCGGGTTGAACCAGGACGAGTCGGGATAATAGTACCAGCTCGGATCGCGAGGGTTCATCAAGAGCGTGCGGGCACTGGCGTTGGCGAGCTTGATCGCCTCCTCCAGAATCCCTTTCATACGGTCATCAGGGGCGAATTCCTGACCCTTCTTGATGCCGATGGCAGCGAGAGGACCCAGCAATTCGGGATCAAGCGAGGTTGCCGGTTCCTGCTGCACGACCTCGTTCAACAACTCGTAATAGCTGAAGTCACTGGGTGGAATAGTGTTCATCGCCTTGCCGCTGCCCTCATGAAACACGGTGGGCGGCGGCGGAGCGACCCGACCGAGGGGAGACTCGGCCGCGAGAAATTCAGCGATCGGCGTTCCAAAGCCTCCAACCTCGTAAGGATAGACCTTTGTAAACTGCTTGATGGAATCGACCACCGGCTTGGGATCGCTCCCGTCCTTCAGAAATGACCGCCCGAACCATAGGGCGTAGTTCGTATCCGAGTACGCCACATTGAATTCGCCCTGCGGCAGCGGCCCCTCATAGCCAGGAGGAACAACGAGATATTTTCCGCCCAGACCTCGATCCGGTCCGGGCACGCCGAGGTCGATGATCCAATGGAACCAGTAGTCCTGGAGCGCGCCGAGAAACTCGGGCGGCGTCTCCAGCACCATCGGTCCGTTGGTCAGATCGAGCGCCCCAATGACGTAGATCGTGTCCGCATTGGCTGTCAGAAACAACGACTTCGAGTCCATCAACTCGGAAAAGACGATGACCTCGTTGTCTTTGACACCGGCATCCAACAGGCCCTGGTGAATGGCGCGGATGCTGACGCCGCTCATGGTATCGAGGAAGGCCCGGTAGGCGTGGCTGAGATCGAGCCGGTCGTATATTGCCGCTGCCGTCGCCTCACTCGGCGCCCCATCTTTGAAGGTGAGCGTGCCGATCGAGGTCTCGACACTATCGGGGGTCGAGAGCGACTGCAGCGTCTCTTCCGAAACCTGCGCCCATGCCTGGGAGGCGAGCGCCGAACATAGGGCGAAACTAACGAAGTAAAGTCTTGGCTGCCTCATCGTGCGAAATCCTCCTAAAGGGTCTGTTCATTTCGGAAACAGGAACTGGACCTGCAGCCGTAAGCTGCGGTCGGAGCCGAACCTCGGATTTTCGACATTTTCAAAATATTGCACGCTGGTGTTGACCGGCAGTTTGCCTATTCGGAATAGCTTGCCGCCGCCGCCGCCGACCGGCACGGTCCAGACATTATTGTCACCGTCCGCCTTCCAATTGGCTGTGATGATCGGTGAGCTTGTCGCGTACCAGCCATCGCCGAAATTGTAGTTGAGAAAGGGCTGAAAAAGGAATTCGTTGACGGACTGGTCGCTGCTGTCCCCGGCGAAGGACCATTGGTTGCTGACTAGCCCGCCGACCACCCATTTGCCCGGCGTCCAGACGGCAACGGCTGACGGCCCCGCCGAATAGCGGCGGCTGCCGAGATCACTGTCGGTCGATGTCGCCAGAGTCACGGTCGGACCGAATCCGACCAGGAGATCCTTGGCGATCGAGGTTGCGAAGAAGGCCGACGGATTGATGTCGCCGAGCCCGGTCGTTGAAGAATCGCCTTTGGCCAGCGAGGGCTGGTGCACGATCGGGATGATCGTGCGCGTGATGAGGTTCCAGTCAGGGCTCAGCGTGATCGGGATGACCGGCTAGATGTTGAGGATGTTCTGCGTGCGCTCGCGCGGGCCGTAGTTGAAATTGGTGTTGTTCTGGAATGGTACGCTGATCAGATCGGCGATCGGGTTTTGCGCCGCCTTGGCAAGAGACTGGCTATCGGTCTTGGGCTGCTGCGCTCCAGCCTGGCCGACACATAGAATGTACGCCAACAGAAAAGCCGCGGCATAGCTGCGCCACCGCCTAGATCGGATTGTCTCATCATAGTTGAGCCGCCTGTTCGCGCTGTTCGCCAACGCGTTCGCTAGATTCCGCGAACGGTTCCGCATCGTCGGGACGCATCCTTTCAAGCCACCGTACCATATTGGCAGCATCGCCAAAATCCTCCAGAAAGTCTTGAAAATCCGGATCACGTCAGTTTCGCCGGGAGCGGCAGCCGTCTTAGGGAATTCGGAGCGAGCCGATTTGGCGCTTGAAGAGGCGATCAGTCAGGCACCGATTCTGGTATACGAGTGAACCTCAAAGGCGGAAAAAATGGCGGCCTGAATATACAGGCCGCCTGGACGAAAAGATTTTTGGATTTGGCCTATTCGACCTTTTCGATCATCGAGACGAAATTCGTGCCGCTTCCTTCGCTATAGACTGCACGAACCGTGTCACCGGCCTTGAGTTCGCTTAAGCTATCGACGGCTGTCGCTTCGGCAACGAACTGATCGCCGTCGATTGTCAGGGTCGGCCCCTGGTCTCCTTCACCGATCGATTCGATCACCCCGGTAATTTCTTCGGCGCTGACGATGCTCGAGCCGAGCAACATGCCGCCGAGCGCCAAAACACCCATGAACTTTCTCATTCTACCGTACACTCCCGTCGAAACTCGGAACGCACCGTGTGTTCCGATCCAAGAGCGTGCTACGGGATGGGAGCGAAAGGACCAAGTACGGTACATGTACGAGTCAGCAAAAGATTTCCGATCCAGTGCAGTTCCACGTACACATTCACAAAAGTACCTGTGGTGGAATATCGCACACAAAATCGTCTCGCGAAGCAATGTCATGACCGGATCACGATTGCATTGTCGGTCGCTTGTCTTGGCCCTCGCTTTGGGGCTGGGTGCGTGCAGTCAAGCCGACTCGGATCGCGAACTGCCGCCACTCGCGGCGGCGGAGAACGTGTACCCCAATCTCAACGACGTTCCTGCCCGGCCGCAGCCCAACGATAGCTTGAAGGATCGCAACGAGGCCGCCGCTGCGCTGGTGACTCGACGGGCTCAAACGACGGAACGTGTGATGCCGCTACGTGAGACGATAGCCAATCGCACCGGGCTGCCATTAAGTGAAATAGCAGGTGTGGCGGAAGAGGATGTTCCGGCGGATACCATGGCCGCTGACGCCTTACCGGGCAGTGTGACTACTGCGGAAAGTGTGAGGGTTGACAATGTCTCGGCAGTCTATGTCGATGCATTGATCAATCTCGAACAGGACCGTAACGGCATTGACGACTTGTTCGAGGAACTGGTGAGCAGCCAGATCTCGTTCGCTAACAGCGACTCACAGAACAGGGAATTGGCGCTGGTGCAAAGTCAGGCCGATGCAGAAATCGGCCGCTCGATCAACTACAACTCGATCTATCAGATGTTGCAAACGCTGCGTAATCCGGCGCCTGCCGCAACCGCCCCAACGCCTCTGACAACACCTTAGAGTTCGTTGCGGTCCCGCCATCGAGGCCGGCGGGGAGCGCATTGGTGCCCGCTGCCGGACTTGAACCGGCACGCCCGGAGGCCCAGGATTTTAAGTCCTGTATGTCTACCAATTCCATCAAGCGGGCAGAGCCGCCAAACTAGCAGCGTCGCTTTTAGCCGCAAGTTCATGCTGGAGAAGCCGCATGGTCGAAAACCGACTTTGGGTCCACGAGAACTATGAATGCGTCGCCCTTGAAGGCATGGCAGTCGAGATACCGGTAGGGATCGTCGACTGGGAGCGGATGCCCGGCAAGCGACAGAAGCTGGTTATCTCGGTCGAGATGTACCGGCGGCGTGGCGCCCTCGAGGCGAGGAGCATCGACCAATGCCTCGACTATGCAAGGGTGTTCAACTTCATCGACACCGCTTTCGGACCCGACCGACCGCACACCGAATACATCGAGACCGTTGCCGAAGAGGTTATCGCCTGTTGTCTCGACGATCCCTCCGTCGAAGCCTGTCGGGTCAAGATCGACAAGCCGCACGTCTTAAATGGTCGGGCACTGCCGCGGCTCGAGGTCTATCGGATGCGCCCGAATCGCTGAATTATCCGGCCACGCTGTCTGCCAGCCGCTCAGTCTCGATCCCGGTGGCATCGGTATGGGCAGCCAGTTCGAGCCGGGCTACTTCGAGACGTTGGGCATCCGGCCCCCTGAAGACGATGCTGCATCCGGCGCGTCCGGTCCGAAAGAACGGATAGCTGCCGATCTCCAGATCGGAGAAACGCGCCTGCAGACCAGATAGAGGTTCAGCCAACTCGCCTTCCGGCGTGAAGCAGACGAGCGTACGGCTATGATAGGTGATACCTCCCTCAAGATGGCCTTTCAAACCCTCCAGCATTGCCTGCATGATTTTGGGTACGCCGGGCAGGACATAGACATTCTCGATAATGAAACCCGGGGCCACGCTCACGGGATTATCGATCAAAGCAACGCCTGCGGGCATGTCCGCCATCTTCATACGCGCCTCGTTTACCTTTTCAGGCGGATAATAGGCGAGAAGGCGGCGCTCCGCCTCGCCGTTTCTCTCCATCGGCCGGCCAAAGGCCGTCGCGATGCAAGCGGCGGTGATGTCGTCATGGGTCGGCCCTATGCCGCCGGTCGTGAACACATAACGATGTTTGCGCCTGCAGGTGTTGACCGCATCGACGATCTCGACCTCGAGGTCAGGCACAATACGGCCCTCCAGCAACTGGATGCCCCAGCCATTCAAGGTCTTGGCAAGAAAAGGCAGATTGGCGTCGACGGTGCGTCCTGAGAGGATCTCGTTGCCGATGATGATCAATGCCGCGGTTACCCGCGCTGGCTGATCTTGACCCATGGTGGAACTTGCTTCCCTGCTCGGTTGGAACTGCGGCTCGCGTATGATGACGCCTTTCTATGCCGTTTCGAACACCAAGCGCCAGAGCCAGAGGCACGGGACCGCGGCTGTCCTGCAATGAAGGCTATAGCTTGCCATATCAACTAATCGGATATAATAATCCACAGAGTTATCCTATTAGTTGAATAAGTGTTCAGATTTCTCAGTCGTTCGAAGCCTGATGCCGTCCATGCTCCATCGGTCCAAACGCTGGCGCCGCTGACGCAGGTCTATGCGTCGAGAGGCATCATCCTCAGCGATGGCAAGCATCAAGGCCAAGCAGCATTCTTTCTGCAAGGCGCCACCTTCCCGCTCAAGAGCCTGATCAAGGGTCATGGCGGACGCTGGGAAGGCAATGCACAGCGTTGGCGCCTCGCCTCCCTCGAGGCGGTTGCAGCGATTGCGGCCAATCTCGAAGAAATCGACGAAGGCGGGAATGAGCCTCGGGATGGCTCGCCAATGGCTTTGAGTGGGCTCGCAGAGGAGGCGCCGAATTTCGAGCGGCATGGGACCAAGCATTATCACGGTCACCGGGAACGTCTACGGCAACGTTTCATGGAGGCTGGTGCCGACGCTCTCGCCGACTATGAGCTCTTGGAACTGCTCCTGTTTTTCAGTGTCTGGCGACGGGACACGAAGCCACTGGCTAAGGCGATGCTCGCCCGTTTCGGCGGGCTGGGCGGCGTTCTTGCGGCCGACCCGCGGCGCTATGAGGAACTCGTTCGAGGCGACTTGCCGTCGGATTCGCCCGCTGCAGCGAAACGCGACGAAGACCTCTTCTTCACCCAAGTGCTGTTGAGAACGATACGTTCCATCCATGAAAAGGTTCTCAAAGAGGCGGTGATGGAACGTCCGGTAATCAGCTCCTGGACCGCGCTGATCGATTATCTGAATGCGATTCTGGCCCATGAGACGAGCGAACAATTCCGCATTCTCTTCCTCGATCGCAAAAACATCCTGATCCGCGACGAGATACAAAGCCGTGGTACCGTCGACCACACCCCACTCTATCCTCGTGAGGTCGTGAAGCGGGCTTTGGAACTTGCGGCCTCGGCCATCATCATGGTCCACAACCATCCGAGTGGCGATACGACGCCATCAGAGCCCGACATTCTCATGACGCAACAGGTGGTCGAAGCCCTCAAGCCAGTGGGCATCGCCGTCCACGACCATGTCATTATCGGCAAGAACGGCCACACAAGCTTCAAGAGCCACCGATTGATTTAAAATCTGCCCGGATCGTTTTGTGATCCCACTGGCCGGAGCCCCCTTTCCGGTATTCACTATCTTTGAGCGAACAACCAATTCTTAGAGTATCTTTAGAATCGAGAGTATCGTGCTGCACTTGAGTACTCCCGATTAAATCGACGTCTAGACGCTATTCTGGCATATGCTTAGTATTCAATAGTTCCTTGGTTTTTTTCCGGGATTGGGAGCCAGGAACGGGGCAACTCCGGCTTGGCATTTGTTGCTTCCGGTATTGTCCACGTTAAACGCCTGATGGTTCAATTTTCAATGATGGCATTGAGCTGAGAAGATAATGCGAGAGTGAGGCTTGAATACTTTTCTGCGGCGTAAAAATAGGAAAAACTGGTTCTGATGGAAGGTGAGATCGATTTTCTAAGGTTCGTGCACGCTTTGTGGCGTCGTGCTTGGCTTGTCCTGATGATCGGCGTTATCGGAACCGGCGCGGCCTTGGCTGTAGCGTGGATATTGCCATCCGTTTATAGCTCTACTGCCCTTATCCTGATCGAGCAGGCGCCCATACCATCCGAGCTTGCTCGATCGACCGTGACCACAGCGGCGGCAGCACGCATCGAGCTGATGCGGCAGCAGGCGCTGACAACCGAGAATCTTGCCAAGATCCTCGAGAACACTGGCGTACCGGCGGACCAGCAAAAGCTTGCAAAGGATGACCAAATCGACTTGCTGCGCGAGTCGATTACGCTCGAAAGCGTCGACCTCGGCGGATCGCGCGGGCGTGGTTCTCCCGCAGTCTCGGCCTTCACCCTTGCATTTGAGGCGGAGGATCCGGGTCGGGCTGCTGCCGTCGCCAACGCTCTAGCGACAATGATCGTCGATGAGAATACGCAGACACGCCTGGTCCGTGCCGCCGATACGACGTCGTTTTTTAGGAACGAAGTACGGCGCACACTCGACGACCTGACCACGATTGAGCAGCAAATTGCTGATTTGCGGGATGCAAACAGTGAACATTGGCCAGAAACGATTGCCGTTCGTCGCTCTGAACTGACCGGCATCGATGAGCGCCTATCGGAACTCGATCGCCAGTTGCTGGAAGTACAACAACAGCATCAGGCCGCTAAGCGTGCGCTCGCAAACGGTGAATACTTTCCCCCGACTTTTGATTTTGGTGAGGACGGACCGGCCGAGGATCGCCGACTTTCCGACCTACGTCGTACGCTGATCGAAAGAAGTGCCGTCCTCAGCAACTCTCATCCCGAAATCAGGTCGCTGCAACGGCAAATTCGTGCCCTGGCCAACGCCGATGCGACCAATAATGGCACGACGAACATTCGAAACCAACTGGGTAGCCCGGGCAATCCAACAAACCAATCAACAGATTTGGAGCTTCGAATTGAGCAGCTCGAAGGCAGAATTGCCTTGCTCTCGACGCAACGGGAATCCGTGCTCCTCCGAAAGGAAGCGCTGACCTCATCCATCGCTGCCACCCCGAAGGTGGAGTTGGCTTTCAACCGACTGGTCCGGCGCCGCCAGACTGTCCAGGCGCAATACGAGCAGGCAGTGGCGAAACTGGCCGAAGCGGAGTTGGGTGAGAAACTGGAAGTGGATGGTCAGGCGGAACGCTTCGAGATCGTGCAGCAAGCAGAGGTGCCGACCTTCGCCGATGCTCCGGATCGCAAAGTCATTCTGGCAGGCGGGTTGGTAGGCAGCTTCGGCGCCGGCTTTGCGCTCGTCATCCTCCTGGAATTTCTTCGCAAGACCATTCGCAATGCCGAGGATCTAAAGCGCCACGTTCACATGACCCCTTTCGGCGTTATTCCACATGTTGCGACGTCGGCGGAAATACGACGCCGGCGATGGCTTCGGCGGATCGCCGTACTGATTGTGCTGGCGACGCTCTACAGCACCTATCGTATGGTGACCGAATACGTCGCACCCTTGGACGAGTTGATCGAAACCGTACGCACCCGAATCAGTCCCGCGACGGAACTCTCAACTGATCTCAACACGGACCAGACCGCGACTCCTCCGGCGGATGAGCAGGATTCCGATGAAGCCGAGCCGGACGCGCAATGACGCTGAAAATCGGCACCCCGGTCATTGCCGCACTCCCAATATTTGCAAAGGCATCGCCGAATGACGTCCATTGAAAACAGCGAAGCTTTTGTAATGGATCCGTGGCAGCAAATTCGTGAGATTCGGCCTGACGTCGATTATCTGCAAAAGCATCGCATTATCGCGCATCAAAAAACACATCAGGCCTTTTTGCGTTTCGATTTATTGCGCACCAAAATATTAGGCGCGATGACCAAGCAAAAATGGACCCGTATTGGAATTTCGTCAGCAACACCATCCTGTGGTAAGACCTTTGTATCGGTCAATCTTGCCTTTACTTTTGCAAGAGCTGATGATTGTAAAGCAATACTTCTCGATTTTGATCTTCAAAATCCCAGCATAGACCAGCAAATCGGTGTTCACTCCGACTGTTCGATCAGACCGTTCCTCTCCGGACAAGTTCCACCTGAAGACTATTTAATTAAGTGCGGTAAGAATCTTGCCTTCGGCACTAATAGTGAAGTCATCGATAATGCAACAGAACTGATACAGTCGCCTCGTACATCTTTGGCCCTGGCAGCTATGACAGAAGCTTTGCGACCGAATGTCATCCTTTTCGATCTGCCGCCAATGCTTGTGGCAGATCATGTGATCGCCCTTCTGCCGCACGTCGATTGCGTGCTGCTAGTCGCAGCGGGAAACGTGACCAAGGGTGAAGATATCAACAAATGTTTGGATCTTCTGCGAGAAGAAACGGAGTGTCTTGGCGTGATTCTCAACAAAGGTGAAGATAAGGCCGATCTGGCCTATGGAAAAGTGAAACGATCGTATTCCTAGCCAAGATGGGCTTGTGGGGTATCGTCAAGTAAAATTTCGAGGGGAGTTTTTGAGCTGTGATTATTAGAGTTCTCTCATTCGTCTGGATTGTGTCCAGTGTAATTGTGGTGTTGGCCTCGTCCTTATCTCACGCGCAGAATTCGGATCCCCTTGGTGATATTTATAAGATTCGGGTGGGCGATATGCTTCAGGTGTCGGTTCATGAAGACCCGACCTTCAATCGAACCATGCTGGTTCGTCCCGACGGACGGATATCGTTGCCGCTCGTGGGTACGGTCGTTGCAGCCGGCCAGACTCCGGAGGCACTCCAGAGAACCATTCAAGAAGGTCTGCGGCCATCCTTTATCGTCGAGCCGACCGTCACGGTCTCCCTCTCGCAGATTGCCCCTGCAGAAGCCCAACTTGATGCCGTGAAAGAGATTTCCGAAATCTTCATTATCGGCACCGTCAAGGCGCCCGGACGATACCAGGTCGTGCTGCCGGTATCGGCACTGCAGGCTCTGGCGCTTGCTGGGGGTCCGGATATCTTTGCGGCCAAGGGTCGAATCCACATCCGACGCCGCAGCGGCGATACGGAAGAGGTTCTGCCTTTCGACTACAACGCGATTGAAAATGGTGAGCGCGGCGCGAAAGACATCCAGCTTCAGGATGGCGACATTATCGTGGTTCCGGAACGCGGCCTGTTCAACTGATGCCGCCCGTGCCTTTTCGGCACCCGACGATGATCGTGCCTCGGTTCCCTATCATGGTGGCCTTCATTCCAAGCCGGTGCCTAGTGTTTCTCGCTGCAATGCTTTCGGTCTTCCTCCACACGCCCCTACACGCTGCCCAGTGGACGTTTCAGCCCCAGGTTTCGCAGAGCGTCGAGATTGACGACAATATCACGCTGAACGAGGATAGTGACGGCACGACTATTGGCTCCGTAACCGAACTGGACCTGGATGTCGTCGCCGAAACGCCACAATCGAATTTCCTGATCCGACCCGGAGTTACGATCAATCGCTACGAAGGTTCAAGCGATTCGGAAGAATTGAACGGTGCGTTTCCGCGGCTCTCCATCCAGGCGACCCGACGTCGGGGCGACATTGCGGGCAATCTTGAAGCGCAAGGGTCCGTTCAGCCCACGGGCGAGTCGCAAGTGGAAGATACCGGCGAGACGGATACCGATGCGAAGGAGTTTCGGGGCCAGCTGCAGGTTGAGATCGAGCGTCAGCTCAATATCCGAGAAAGTGTTGCCATCCGCGGCGGAGCCGCAGCGAGACGATTTTCCGGCGGCGGTTCCGATTTCGTGGAGAGCAATAACTACAATCTCGGCGCCGGTTGGACGAGAGCGGTCAATTCCCGTACCGAAACAGGGATCGATGTCGGGCTTGGCTTGTTCGAAGCGGATGATGACACCAATCGCCGGACTTTTTCTGCTGGTACCACAGGTCGGCTCACTTATCGCGTCAATTCCCGCCTCGGCATTTCCGGACAGGCAGGACCTGTATTCGTCGCTACCAATGCCGACGAAGTGGCCGACGATGGCGGCAAGAATAGCAACAACGACTATGCGGTAGGCTTTATCGGCGGCGCCAACGCCGACTACGCATTTGGTCCGAATGTTCTGACGTTAACTGCATCGCAGTCGCTGACCCCTAGTGCATTCGGCGACCTACGCTACCAGACCAGGGTCGGCCTCGATTACCTTCGAGAGCTCAACGAGCGCTCAGGCGTTCGCGCTGGGGCCGGCTATACTCGATCCGAGCCGGTGTTCAACGATTCGGAAGAAGAAGAGGACACCCGCAATTTCTTCTCTATTGGCACATCTTACTTTGTCAGCCTCACGGAAGCATGGTCTGCGGAACTGGGATACACTTTTCGTGCACTCGACCGCGGTGATGGCACGGCAACCTCGAATGGTGTGCTTTTTACGATCAAGTGGGTTCCGCAATTCACACGGCCCCAGAGTGAATTCCGATAAGCACTCATACCCAACGCTTCTCTCCCGCAGGAGGGGTCATGGCGGCTAGCTTTTGATCTGGGTACCGAAGCCATGCTCGCGGAAAAGTTCGAGCAGGATTGCGTGGGGGGTACGGCCGTCGAGGATGACGGCGGCTTCGACCCCGGCCTCGACCGCCTTGAGGCAGGTCTCGATCTTGGGAATCATGCCGCCCGATATCGTGCCGTCGGCAATTAACGCATGAGCCTCGGCCGGGGCGATCGTGGCGAGGATTTGTTCATCCCGCCCGCGCACGCCTGCAACATCCGTCAGCATCAACAGCTTTCGCGCCTTCAGAGCTCCAGCGATGGCCCCCGCAGCGGTATCGGCGTTGATATTGTAGGTGTGGCCGTCGACGCCGGCGCCAATCGGCGCAATCACCGGAATAACGTCTGCAGTCGCCAAGACGTCCAAAAGGTGCCGGTCAATGGAAACCGGCTCGCCGACAAACCCCAAATCCAGGACTTTCTCGATATTGCTCTCGGGGTCCCGTTTGAGCCTCTGCACTTTACGCGCTTGGATCAGCCGGCCGTCCTTGCCGGAAATACCGACGGCGCGGCCGCCTTCCCCGTGTATGGCACTGACAATCTCCTTATTAATCGCTCCGGCTAGAACCATTTCGACGATTTCCACGGTCGCGGCGTCGGTCACGCGAAGCCCGTCGACGAACTCTGAGGGAATATTCAGTCGCTCCAGCATCCTCTTAATCTGTGGGCCGCCGCCATGAACGATGACCGGATGAATCCCAACCTGCTTAAGTAGAGCGACATCTCTGGCAAAATCGCGCGCAAGGTCGGGCGAGCCCATCGCATGGCCGCCATATTTAATGACCATGATGGCGCCCTTGAAGCGGCGCAGATAAGGCAGAGCCTCGATGAGTGTCGCCGCAATGGCGTGACTCTGATCTGCGGGCAACCGTCCGTTCATCAAGCAATCCCCTGAGTGTTCACTATCCCCAGCGTGACCTGGATCGGTTCTATAGAGCCAAATTCGCCAATTCGGCCCGCAGTTCCGGAAGCCCCTGTTGCGTCCGGCTGCTCGTGGTCATTATTTCGAGCAGAGCCCCGCGGGTCTTGCGTATTGAAGCTTCGATGCTCGCGAGCGTTGGCAACAACGCTGACTTGGCCGGTAGATCGACCTTCGTCACTACAATCTGAAATGGCACTGCAGCCGTTCCCAAGAGTTTTATCGTTTCGTCATCGGCTTTCTTGAGACCGTGACGCGCATCGATCAAGAGACAAACCCGACGTAAGTTCGGACGCCCTCGCAAATAGGCAAACACCAGCCTTGTCCAGGCCTCGACCTGCTCTTTAGGTGCCTTGGCATAACCGTAACCCGGAAGATCGACGAGGCAGATCCTGCCGCCAAGATCGAATAGATTGATTTCCTGAGTTCGCCCTGGCGTGTTGGAAACCCGGGCCAACGCCTTGCGGCCCGCAAGTGCGTTGATAAGGCTCGATTTCCCGACATTGGAGCGTCCGGCAAATGCGATTTCCGGCATCGACCCCTCGGGCAGTCGATCGAGCCGCGTCACGCCCAACATGAAGGTCGAGGGTTGCGCGAAGAGAATTCTGCCGGCTTCAAGATCTGTTTCGGCATCCACAGCAACACCCTCGTTGGCCGTTAATGCATCGAGAGCCTCAGCCAAGGTAGACCGACGCCGAAGGATAGCGGACAGCGGGCTGGCTTCGGGTCGCCAAGAAAAAGCCGAGAGTCAAAGGGCCTACACGGCCGACGAACATCATCAGGACCAACACCGTTTGATTGAGGGGATCGAGATCGCTCGTAATTCCCCGCGACAAGCCGACAGTACCGAATGCGGAAGCAATCTCGAAGGCAAGGTCGACAAAACTCCCTTGGAAAGTAAGCAAGCAAATGAAAATCGCCACAAAAATAAAAAGGATGCTCAACATTGTAAGGGCCACGACCTTCAATACCTGATCCAGACCAAGGCTACGTCCGAACGCGACGAGTGACGAGCGTCGTTTGAAGAACGCGACGATCGCCAGAAGGAGAATGATGAATGTGGTGACTTTGATGCCACCGGCGGTTGACGCGCTGCCAGCACCCACCAGCATCAACGAGATGAACATCAGTGCGGTGCTTTCGTAGATCTCGCTGATATCGATCGTGTTGAACCCTGCCGTCCGAGTTGTCACCCCCTGGAACCAGCTTATCATGAGCTTGTCCCAGGGACTTACATACTCCCCAAGGGTTCCGGGATTTCGCCATTCGAGCGCGGCGAACATCAACACCGACCATACGACCAAGACCGTCGTTCCGGAAAGCGTCAGTTTCGAATGCAAGGAGAACCGCCGCCATTCACGGACCTTGATGACGTCATTAATCACCGCAAAGCCAATGCCACCGACGATGAAGAGAGCCGGCACACTGATATTCAAGACGGGATTGGTAGCGAAGCGCACAAGATTGTCCGGATAGAGAGCGAAGCCAGCGTTGTTGAAGGCGGCAATCGCGTGGAAGACTGCGTGCCAAAGGCCAGTGGCCCAGCCTTGCTCCGGTACGAAGACAAGTGCCAGAAATCCTGTGCCGACAACCTCGCAGACGACGACGACCCGGATGATAATCGCAGCAAAATGAAGAATTTCGCTGATCGAGGTCTGTTTGAGATCTTCTTTCAAGAGAATTCGATGCGGAATGCCGACCGGCAATCCCAAGGCTGACAGTATGAAGACTGCAAAGACCATGAGACCCAGTCCGCCAAGCTGGATAAGCATGGCGATAACCACCTGACCAAATATGGAAAAATGACTGCCGGTATCGACAACGACATGTCCGGTCACGGTTACCGCGGACGTTGCCGTGAACAGCGCTTCCAGCCAGTCGAGTGGAATATTCATCGAGATCGGCAACTTGAGGAGAAAAGTGCCGACGATAATCAGCGCCAAGTGCAATAAGATGAGGATCGCTGGAGGTGGCAGCCCGATCGATCGCCGGGATCCGTCCCGAATGAAAAGTCCTCCACGTCGGGACGCCATATTTTCAGAGACTGTCGCTGAATTTCCGCAAGTTGATGCGACGGCCCAGCATCAAAAGCTTATCGTCCGCCTCGAGCATCAAATCGCCGTTGTCTCCAGCTATGAATTCGCTGCCTCGCATGCCGCCCAGACAACGGATTTCAAAGCGTTCGGCCAGTTTCAGGGAGTTCAGCTTTTTGCCACGCAAGTGCTCCGGGATGATCATATGAACGACATGGAAGCCATTGCCGAGGCTTACATAGTCTCGCACCAGCGGATTGTTCAGCACCTGCGAGATATGGCGCCCCATTTCTTCCTCTGGATGGACCACACGATCGACGCCCAATTTGGTGAGGATTCGATGATGGGTACGGCTCTTCGCCTTGCCCCAAACCGTTTTGGCGCCGATCAGCTTGGCATTCATGACACAAAGGATATTGGCCTCGAGATCCTCGCCGATGGCGACAATGGCCACCTCGCACTGATCGACGCCCGCTTCGCGCATGGCGCCCTCGTCACGTCCGTCGGCGATCACGGCCTGCGATAGCGTGTCCACCAGAGGGTTGACGCGCCGCTCATCGATATCCAGACCGAGGACATAATTGCCGAAGCGAGCCAATTCGGAGGCAATTGTGCTGCCAAACGTGCCAAGGCCGATTACGGCAAAACTTCGGGCCTTGCGTGGCACCGTCTTGCCCTTCGGTTCAGGCCTTCACACCCATGCGTCGCATGATCACCCATTGCTGGGCGATCGAGAGGAGGTTGTTCCAGGTCCAGTAGATGACGAGACCCGCGGGGAACGTGGCGAAGAGGAACACGAACATGAACGGCAGGAGCATCATGATTCGTGCCTGTGTGGGGTCAGCTGGCGTTGGATTGAGCTTCTGCTGCAGGTACATGGTGATGCCCATCATCACCGGCCAACCGCCGATCATCAGGAAGCTCGGCGGATCCCAGGGAATCAGGCCGAACAGATTGAAAAGACTGGTCGGATCGGGCGCCGAGAGATCTTCGATCCAGCCGAAAAATGGGGCGTGGCGCATCTCG
>JBGSYN010000101.1:0-1534 GCA_041750975.1 Geminicoccaceae bacterium
CGCTCGGCGCCGGCTGGGCAGCGAAGAAATTATACGAGAAGCGTCAGAACAGCCGCACCGGCACAGGTCCGCGCGTCTGATCTGCTGAATTAGATGGTCCCGGGCCGATGCGCCCGGGACTAACTCTTAGTCCGCGTCGCCCTCATCGGCGGCGCGTTCTTCGTAATAGGGTTCGACGACACCCTTCAGTTTGACCGTCATCGGATTGCCGAAGCGATCGCGGCTGCGGCCGGCGGCAACGCGGATCCAGCCTTCGGACACGCTATATTCCTCGACATTGGTCTTCTCGACCCCGTTGAACCGGATCCCCACCCCGCGCTCGAGCACGTCCTGATTGAAATGCTCGCTGCGCGGATCCAGGCTGAGGTGATCGGGAAGCGCGGGGACGACGTCTTTCGTGTCGGCGGCGTCGGCGGCTTTGGCTTTTTTGTCGGTCATGGGACGCGCCTTTGCCGTGGCGGACGGACTTCGTCAAACCCGAGCGACTGGCACCATATCGTTTTTCGATAATATTGATTGACAATATGGCGTGTCATAATTATTGATTATCAATATTAGCCATATCGGAGATCAATCAATGCTTCCGTCCGTCAAACCCAAGGATCCCCTGTTGGCCGCCGCGCGGGTCGTGGTCGGCCTACTGATGGGTCTGTTCGCCTTCGTCGGCGTGATCGTCACCATCGGCCTCGGCGCCATCCTCACCGTCCAGCGGTCCGAAATCATCGAACGCGCCGCCACCGCCAACGGCGGCCCGGTCGGCTATCCACTCATCCTGCTCGCCTTCGTCCTGATCATCGGCCTCATGGCCCTCTCTTTCCTCTTCATGCGCGAACTGATGCGGATGATCGGGTCGGTCCAGCTGGGCGATCCGTTCCAGCCGTTTAATGCCGACCGCCTGCGCCGCATGGGCTGGCTGACCGTCGGCTCGCAGGTCACCCTTGTCGCGCTGGCCGCCATCGGCATGGCATTTGACGGGATTCGGCCCGCGCTGATGGCCGAGGATGCCCTTAACGCTGCCTTCGGCGGGCTGCTGCTCGCGCTCGTCCTGTTCATCCTCGCCCGCGTGTTTCGCATCGGCGCCGCGATGCGCGAAGAGCTGGAAGGGACCGTCTGATGGGCATTATCGTCACCCTCGACGACCGGCTGCACGACAAGCGTATGACGTTGACCGAGCTCGCCGAACGCGTCGACCTGACCATCGCCAACCTGTCGATTCTCAAGACCGGCAAAGCCAGGGCGATCCGCTTCTCCACGCTACAGGCGCTGTGCCGTGAACTCGACTGCCAGCCGGGCGACCTGCTTGGTTACGCGCCCGACTAAGGTTGCCCGCCCGCTCCTGCTTCATTAAGCGCGGTGGGCAATGACCGACTCCCCCCAACACCGCGCCAACCGACCGGCGCTAGCGCTGCATGTCCCCGAGCCGAAATACCGGCCCGGGGACACGCCCGATTTCTCGTCGATCCAAGTGCCCGCCGCCGGCAGCGCCCCGCGCCCCGATGTCGCGGCCGAGGCGGAGGAGACCTTTCCGCTGTGC
>JBGSYN010000102.1:0-3810 GCA_041750975.1 Geminicoccaceae bacterium
AGAGTCTGACTCAAAAGTCCCTGTAGCGTGCGATCCGACGTGCCATCAGCTTGATCATGGCGACATGGAAGAGGGCTCTGACGGTCTCGGCGGCGCGCTCGACATCTCGGACAAGGCGGCGGTTGATGCAGGCCCAGGCGAAGGTGCGCTCGATCACCCAGCGCTTGGGCTGGACGACGAAACCGGCGTCGGTGCGCTTGATGATCTCGACGGGACGCGGCGCGGCCGCGGCGACGCGGGGTCCCTGGTAGCCGGCGTCCGCGAAGATGCGCTCGAGGAACGGGAAGCGCCGGGTGATCCGGTTGAGAACCAGCGCCGCGCCGTCGCGATCCTGCACGCTGGCGGAATGCACCTCGATGCGCAGCATCAGGCCGAGTGTGTCGGTGACCAGATGCCGCTTGCGGCCCTTGACCCGTTTTCCCGCATCGTATCCGACCATTTCGCGGGCCTCCGGGCCGGTTTTCACGCTCTGGCTGTCGATGATCGCCGCAGTCGGGCTCTCGTCGCGGCCCTCCAGCTCCCGGGTCCGGCGGTAGAGAACGTCGTGGACGTGCGCCCAGACCCCGGTGGCGATCCAAGCCCGGAAGTAGCCGTAGACGGTGCTGCGCGGAGGGAAATCCTTCGGCAGCATCCGCCACTGGCAGCCGGCCTGCAGCAGGTAGAAGATCGCGTCGACCACCCGCCTCAGGCAGGTCGTCCGCGGTCGCCCGCCGGTCCGCGAGGGCGGAAGCAAGGGCGCGATCAGCGCCCACTCCCGATCCGTCACATCGCTTGCATAGCTCCCGCTCGGGCGGACATAGTCGCCCCGGGTGGCCGCCGTCCACGCCATCCAATCCCCCGTCGTCTCTTGCCGGAAACCACGGTGAATCAGACCGACGGCGGCTGCTCAACCCCGCCCAGACTCTTCTCGGTCAGGCTCTAAAATCGTGAATTGTCCCTCATTGTGACCCCTGTCTGGAACCTCGCCTTAATGGCGGCTTACGATACGCGAAGCCTTACCCGACCGGCGGCCGACCTCTTCAAGACGAAGATGATTCTGTAACCGGATCATACGCGCGAGTACAAAGCCGTCGCTTTGGGCTCGCAACGGTCAAGTAGGTGGATTTATCCAAACTGTCTCCAGAAACTGGAGAAATACGTCGAAATTGTGACCAAGTCCTCACCCATCACAACCTGGGATTGTGTTCAACACGGGCACAGCTAACTATTAATCTGCACCGTGAGGCATCACCCTAGCAAACGATTACTCTCTTGCCTGAGATCAAGCAACGGCGTACAATTGAAATTGTTGTTCACTCTCGACTCAAAGGGAAATGTTAGCTTCTCGCGGCGCGAGGCAGGCAGCGGAGGAGCGTTCCGAGTTTGGTGACGAGGCGATAATGAGCCTTTCTGTTTACACTTGCCATGTGCGGCCGCAAGCGCTGATCGAGATCGCCCCGGACGCCGACGGTCAGGCTCCCGGACGTTTGCTGATGAGGGCCTACGCTGCGAGCCAGACCGGTCTTATCGTTCTCTCGCTGACCGCAATTACCTCAGCGGCGGTTGATGAGGTCCTGGATCAAATCGTCCCGCATTTTCCCCTGAACATCGCGGGCGTCAGGTATATAAGCACATTCGATCACGGCGCGCTCGCGTGGGCCCTGCGTGATTGCGCCAGCGTCTTTGGCGACAGCGGCCCTTTCCTGGCGGCGATCTTTGAAGCTGCGGCGGACGCCTGTCCGAGACCCACAGCGGATTTCGAGCGCGGGCGGACCAGGATGCTCCCTTCCCGTTGGCATCAATCAAGACAAGTGGGCATGGGATTGCGGTTATGAGCATCATACCCACAAGCGGTTTGAGCACGACGTCTTCTGGTCCGGCGCCGAATTGCAAGACCATCATTCGTTCCCCGCAGCTTCGCCTTCGTCTTCGGCCTTGCGCGGATACGACACTCTGTGGATCTCGTTTCGCCTGTGAATCCTAGAGACACGCTGCATCTGAAAACGGCACCAAGACGTCAAGATGAATCACATGGTCGGGCCGCCCAAAGAAAATCAATGACTAGGGCTAGAGATGGTTCGACGTCAGACCCTGTTCCTGCGCCATTTGAGCGGACGCCATCACTCCGGCCGGTAGAAGGTGTGGCCGCCGATCTCGGCGGTCGGGCGAAACTCGTCCGCCCAGTCGGGCGCAACTGCGCGGTTGTGGTAGTAGAGAGCGCCGCCGGTCGGATCAGGAGCCGCGCCCTCGAGCACGGCCTCGGCGGTATCGATGGCCTCCTCGCGAGCCTCGGGGTCGGTCATCGCCTCGGACTTGCCGTCGCATTCATAGGAGAACTGGCAGCCGTCTTCAATCACGGCGCAAACGTCGTCGGGAAAGTCTTCGCTCTCCGCGCGGTTTACTATGACGTGGGCAACGGCCTCCTGCGAAGGTTCCGAGGTGCCGCGGGCCTCGTGGTAGACCGCTTCGGCGACGCACTGGACCTCGGCCTCGTCAGGCTCCGCCGCTGTGTTTTGGGCCACCGCCGACACGCCAACTAGCGCTGCCATGGTCGCAACAATGAAGGCGCGCATTCTGAACGCTCCCCTGTGGTTAACGATGCCTCCAGACGCGAATGCGGCCATTTGGTTCTATCGAGTCGATATAATCCCGTGGCAGTTGCGACCAGAAGCCGGCGCTCGTTGCTCGCTAATAGATAGACTTTATGGCCAGATGTGACAGGTCAATTATCCACGGTGGCGGCGACACAGTCCCGGTTCTGCGAACCCAAAATCGTCAGCCTGAGCCCGACGGCGGAGGTAGGATCGGTCGATCTTCTCCGCTGCGGCAAACTCGGTGATGTTGGCGCACTCTCCGTCTCGCAAGCGGTGCCCGCGCGCTGCTCCGCGCATGGATCGCCCGCCGCTGGGAGTGAGCAGCGCTTGCCGCACCCGGAGCGCGTTTGCCGGATCGCCGCCGGTCGTGGTGTGAGGTGGCTCGGCATTTCTGAACAGGGCAATGAGTGGGAGATCGGAAGATCCGCAAGACATCGGCATGATTGCCGAAAGCGAGGAGAGACCATGACAAGACGACCGAACCAGGAGCGGCGCGAAGCTTGGGAACGGGCGGACACCGAGCTCGCTACCCTCGAAGGCACGGCGCCAGGCCTTCAGCAGCGCCGCGATCGCGTCCGTCGCGCCGTCGCCGAAATCGGCCGAGGGCCCGCATAGCTCTCCTCGACTATCCGGATCTTCTCGTCATCCGACCAACGCCTTCGGCGGCCAAGCTCGACAACCTCCAGGCGCGAGACGCGCGAAATGTCCCTATAGGGCAGTTTGCAGCCTCTACGCCCGGATCAGCAGACATCCGCCGCCGGAGGGTTACTTCGAGTGGGTTCGTGCTGGCGATCTGAGTTCAGTGCTCGCGAGGGAAGGCCCAGGACATCGTCCGGGGAGGCTTCCATGAAGGCCCCGAGCTTCTCGTTCTTCTCGCGCAGCGCGCCGGCGACGCGCCCGAATAAAGCTATTCAAATTAAACGATGTAAACAGAGAAGGTTCGACGTCAGGCCCATCCCCTCCGCCACTTGCCCTCACTAAAGCGTTCTCCCGATCCGGCTGCGGCCGGATTTTTGCGTTGTTTTCGGGGGTTATGCGGGAGGGGCTGAGCACCGGCGTCGGCGCCAGCCGGCCCGGAAGTGGTCTCTCGGGGTCGATATTCTCCGGACCTCATGACTGCGCCGATTTGGTGAATAGCCTTTAACCATCGGAAAATAAGTGACTTTTCAAATCCAGAGCCGAGCACTTCGACGCCAGTGGCGTTCGGTGAGATGGAACAGAGGTCTAACCTTCTACA
>JBGSYN010000103.1:0-72517 GCA_041750975.1 Geminicoccaceae bacterium
CGTGGCTGATAAGGCGTTGGATTCACTCACTTCCCGTCTCGGTGGCAAGTTCCAGCCGTTTTCGATTGAGATGCCGAACGGCCAGATTCGCACAGTCGGAGACGGCGAACCGGTGTTTCGCGCGGTCATTCGCAACGAACGTGGGGTCAAGGCGGTGCGCAGCCTCGACGAAGCCAACCTGGCCGAGGCCCACATGCGCGGCGACATCGACTTCAAGGGTGATCTGCTTCAGCTGTTTGCGCTGCGCTCCGCGCTCGGCGACAGGCATCTTTCTGTTTGCGCCTGGCGGTTCCTCCAGCCTTTTCTGTTCGGGCAGGTCTACACCAACAGGCAAGCCATCAAATCGCACTACGATGCGGACCAGCGTCTGTTTCTGAGCTTTCTCGACGAAGCCCATCCTGCTTATAGCCAAGGCGTCTACTTGAGCGACGACGAGCCATTGGCGACAGCGCTGGAGCGAAAGTTCCGCTATGTTGTCGAAAGCTGCGAACTCGGGCCGGGCAAGCGCGTGCTCGAGATCGGCCCAGGCTGGGGCGCTTTCGCCAATTTTGCCTTACAGGCAGACGCTGACTTCACCGGGATCACAATTTCCACGGAATTGCAAAAATATCTGACCAACAAGCTCTCCTCTCGCGCGGAGCGCTTCCGTATTCACCTAGCCGATTTCCTGCAATTCGAGCCCAAGCAAAAGTTCGACGCCATTGTCATCATGGGCGTAATTGAACATCTGCCCGACTACGCGCGCGTACTTCGCAAGTTCGACTACCTCCTGAAGCCGGGAGGCTTCGTATTCCTGGACGGGAGTGCAGCCCGCAAGAAATACGAACTATCGACATTCATGGTGCGTCATATCTATCCCGGCAATCATTCCTTTCTTGTACTTGATGACTTCCTGAACAAGCTTGCCCAAGTACCGCTTGAGCTGACTGAGTTATTCAGCGATCGCTGGAATTATTTTCTCACCTTCCGCCAGTGGGCGCAAAATCTGGAGCGGTCGAGCGACTTCTTGCGCGGCGAGTTCGGGGAGTTCGAGTACCGCAAGTTTCGGCTTTACCTCTGGGGCGCGGCTTACGAGTTCATCTCCCACAATCTCGATTGCTACCGAATGGTTCTCTACAAGCCCAGAGCTGCATCCTGAGCATCTGTCTCGAAAGTGGCGGTGGCGGGCAATCCGTCTCGAAACGATTGTCGACCAACAATTCGATGACGGGCAGTCTCAGGAATTTGAAAATCAACCGGATGTCCTTTGTCGAAGCATCTGGACCTTTCTGAACTCACGCCAGACGTTCGAGGATGCCGAGAGCTTTCATTTCGCCTGGCAATTCAGGGACTACGGCAAGCTTTACGACCCCTTCGAGGTAGAACTCGAAAAGGCGGTCGCCTTCGATTCCGCATCCATCGACGAGGTCGTACTGGCCGCCAAGATCACGAAGGTCCTCGAACTCAAGACCGACTGCACGGTCAAAGCCCTTGATCTGCCGGCAACGGCTGCGCACCTAATCCTACCTCTGCGAAGTGGTCCGTCCTGAGGTATGCCTTTTGGCAGCATGGAAGACGGATCAGATGCCGAGGAAGAGATACAAGCCGGAAGGGATCGTGGCGATGCTGCGCCAGATTAAAGTGCTGACGTCGTCCCTCTGCGACCGCCTTCACTCCGCAGGGCATGTCATCCGACAGTCAGATTTCAACGGCTAAAGCCGTCCTCCACTGGGTTGCGGCCCTTCGGGTGAAACCTGCCTTTCCGTCGGATGACACTTAAGCCCCCGCGAAGGCGGCTCCGAGGAACAACACGCGGCGGCATCTAACAATATGGGGTTTTCGATTTTAACAAATTGGCTACCAATTTGTTGAAGCCAATCCACTAGGCCTTCGGTACGGCGATCAGGGCGGTGGCGATTTCCTGGCTCAGCCGCCCGACCAACTCGCTCATCGCCAGGGCGACTGCGCTGTAGTCCGTCGCATCCTCGACTTGCGTGTTGAGGCTGGTGCGCTGGGAGCGGAAGATCTCCTGATCGCGGCGGTCGCCCTCGATGATTCGCCAGCGAGCCTCGAGGACGACGCGGCCGTTGGTTTCCGCCTCGAAACGAAACACTTCGATCTCGACGCGGGCGTCCAGCGGCATGTCCAGGCGCTGGGGCAGGACGACAACGTTGTTGGTGCGCAGCAAACGCCCGATATCCTCCACCAGAACCCGCTCGACCATGCTTTGCAGGGGCTCGCCCCAACTGGCGAAATCGGCCAGCATCAAGCGATTGCCGTCGCCACGGCTGACGATTTGCGGACGGTCGAGATATTGGGGCAGGACTATCGGGCCGACGCCGATGACCGGACCTATCGTCGGATCGGAATTGCCGACTGTCGATGGAATGGTCGTCGACAGGGTGTAGAGGTCGGCCGGTATGGACGGCGCACAGGCCCAAAGTGCGGTGGCGGCAAGGACGACGGTCAGTCGCTTCGCAACGAAAAATTTCATCGGCCACTGACTCCTCTGCCCCGTATCAGCGCATCCGGGTTTCGTTCCAGATAATCGGCGAAGACCCGGATCGAACGCGCGGCGCCGCGGAGTTCGACAAGCGTTTGCGCAAGGTCGTAGCGAAGCGGCGACTCGGTTGAAACCATGCCATTGGCATTACCAAGCGTGGTCTGGGCCTGTTCCAAGGTCGATGTCGCAGCATCGGCGGCTTGTCTGAGATCCACCATCAGTGGCGGCAGGTCGCTGTTGAGCGCTCCGAGCAGCGTTCGTAACTCGGCGATTGTCTCAGTAACATTGGAAACGACCTGTTGGGTTTCCGCCCCGGATAGGGTTCCTTCGATCGCCGTCACCGATCGATTGATACTTTGTGCGAGTTCGTCGAAATTCAGGCTTGAAACCTGCTTCAGCATGCTGTCGATATATTCCGTCAGAGCCTCGAGCTGCGTCGGAATCGATGGAATGACCGGATGGGTGTCATCCATATTGAGGCTTGCGGTGCGCAGATCCTGATGAAATTCCAGCGACACAAAGAGGTCGCCGGTCAAAAGATTTGCGGTTTCCAGTTGAGCGCGAAGACCGCGTTGAACCAGATCGTCCATGTTCCGATAGATCTGCTCGTCAGTCAGGTCTTCTTCCGTGGTGTCGCTTACTGCAATCAGACGCCCGGGTTCCAATTCCAAGGCCACGGGAATTCGAATCGTTTTATCGGCTCGATCCACCCTGATTGAGATATCGGTAACTGTACCGACCCGAATGCCTCGGAACTCGACCGGAGCGTTTGGCTTGAGACCTCGGAGCGATCCGTCGAAAAATGTGAGGAATGGGACCCGGCGGGCAAATTCTGCCTGATCGACGCTTTGGCGATTGCTGTAGAGAGCGAATTCATGACCTTCTGCGGCAGGATCGTTGGTCCGACTGGTCACAGGCGTATCGAATTCGATGCCGCCTATCAGGATCGATTGAAATGAAGCGATATCGAGTTCGATATTGCTACCGCTCGTAACCACCCTGATGCCGCTTGCATTCCAGAAGCGGGTGTTTTCGGAAACGAGTGCATCATGGGGCGAGCGAACGAAAATATGAACGACGAGGTCTCTGGCGTCCTCGTCGAGTTCGAACCCGAGGACCTGGCCGACCTCGATGCCGCGGTAGTAAATTGGCGCACCACGCGCTATCGAGCCGAGCGTTGGCGCTTTCAGCACAAAGCTCTTGCCCGGAACGTCCGAGCCTATGAGCGGCGGCTCCTCGATCCCTGTGAATTCCGATCGCTCCCCGCCTTCTCCCGGGTCGATGGCGATATAGGCGCCGGATACCAGTGTGCTCAAACCGCTCACGCCCCCAACCCCGACCCTGGGGCGCACGATCCAGAATCTCGTATTCTCGCGGAGCAGATTCTCGGACCCCTTGACCATCTCGGCGGTGATCCGGATATGGCTCAAATCTTCGCTGATCGTGACCGAATTGACCGTGCCGACGTCGACGTCCTTGAACTTGATCTTGGTCTTGCTGGCCTCGACGCCGTCCGCGCTGTTGAACGATATTTCGACCTGCGGGCCGCGTTCGGCATAGGATCGATAAACCAGCCAGCCGGCGATAATCGCCGCGATCAGCGGAATGATCCAGATAACCGAAAGGCGCCGCCTCGATGTCAGCGTCGCCTCGGGGATTGCCGCCGTGTTGGTCGGCGGCGATTTAGGTTCCTCGGCCATAGCGCTCCGTATCGTCTTGTTTGATTGGATCCCAGATCAGCCGGGGATCGAAGCTTTCTGCGGCCAGCATCGTCAGGATCACGACAGAGCAGAAAGCAAGTGCTCCCGGACCCGGTTCGATCGTCGCCAGCGAGCCGAGGCTCACCAAGGCCGCTAGAATACTGATGACGAAGATGTCGACCATCGACCACCGCCCGACGAGTTCCACCGCCCGAAAGAGCTTGGTGCGTTCGCGCGGCCGCCATCTGGACTTGAACTGAACCGACAGGAGCAACGTCACGAGGCAGATGATTTTGACCACCGGGATGAGAATACTGGCGAAGAACAGCAGCAGCGCTATCGGCATCATGCCGGCCGCGATGAGCGCGACGACACCGCTCAAGATTGTATCGGATTGCTGGTTGCCGAGGGATACGATCACGCTCACCGGCAGGACGTTCGCCGGGACATAGAATGCGGCCGCCGCAATCAGGAATGCCCAGCTGCGACGAACGCTGTCGGATTTGCGGTGATGCAGGGAGGAGCCGCATCTCGGGCAATGCGGGTGACCCTTCGCATCGGGCTCCGGTGCCGCAATTAACTGGTGGCAGTCATGGCACGACCAGATTCTGGACGGATCTATATGGGCCACGGCGGATAGTCTGATCTGTGGCTGGATCGCATTCCAGACTTGAAAACGGTCGAGATTGGCCTGCGCCGCGAGAATGAAGAGAAGTGCGCCGATATAGGCAAAAAAGCCCTCGCCCAGTTCCATTTGTGCGAGATCGAGCAGCTTGACGTAAGAGACGAGGATCGCGAGCAGGAAGACGTCCAGCATCGCCCAGGGGCCGACGGCGCCGACGATACGAAAAACCAAGGCCAGTTTGGGTAGCCGTCGGCGGAAATGGAGGGCGGCCAGGGCGTAAAAGCTCGCCAGAATCTGGACCGTCGGAAGCACGATCGTGGCCATGAACACGACCACGGCAATCTCGGGCTGTCCGGTCAGAAACAGCGATCGGCTGGCACCGATCAAATACATGGTTTCGCCCAATCCTTCGATGCTCATCGAAAGGAACGGGAAAATATTGGCGACAAAAAAGAGAACGGCGGCGCTGAAGGTCAGGGCGAGGCTGTATTCGATACTCCGAATGCGCGGCCGGCGCAGGAACCCGCCGCAGCCGCCGCATACCTGCCGGGAATTCCAAACCGCTTGGTTGAGCCGCGAAACGGTCCCGCACTCATGACAGGCGACGACCGGCTCGTCCGTCACGCCGATCGATGGGGCTGGCGGTTGCGATCGAATTTGTGCGGCCGTCATCGTCCTCGCTGTCGATCCCTTGTCCCACAATGTCCCGTATGGTGCTTTTGCGCTTCATTGTCGAGATCGAACTCTTAAGAAGATCGTTTATGGCTCAACCGTAACCCATTGCCAGAATAACTGATTGTCCGGACGCTGAACGACGTCGACACCGTCGCGCACGCCCCAGGCGAGGCCTTGGTGATGGAGCGGAATGTAGCCGACATCCTCGTGCAGCAGCGTCCATGCCTCGTCGATCATGGCGTTGCGGCGCGCCGAGTCGGTTTCAACGAGGATCGTCGCGGCTAACGCATCGATCTCTGGACTGGAATAGCCGCCTAGATTGAAGGTCCCGGCACCCGTCGCCGCATCGCGCGACTGCACGAGATTGTAGAGGGGGCTGTAGCTGTCGAACGTATTCGGGGTCCAACCGAGCAGGTAAAAGCTCGTGTCATAGCCGCCTTGGCCGAGGACTTTGGCAAAGAACAGGGATTTCGTTTGCGCCAGGAGATCGATCTTGATGCCGATCTTGGCAAGCATCGAGACGATAGCCTGGCAGATCGCCTCGTCATTGACATAGCGGTCATTGGGGCAGTCCAGCGTGACGCGAAAGCCGTCCGGGTAGCCCGCTTCGGCCAGCAGGTCTCGGGCTGCTTCGGGATCGTAGGGATAGCGCTCGAGATCCTCAGGGTATCCTTCGATTTCGGGCGCCACCATGGCGGCGGTCGGTTCCGAGAGCCCGCGCATGATCTTCTTCTGGATCGCCTCGATGTCGATCGCCTGATAAATCGCCTGCCGCACCCGTTTGTCCTTGAACGGATTCCGCCCGGCGGCATCGGAGCCCGGCAGTTCATCCCGCGTCTGATCCATGCCGAGGAAAATCGTGCGGAATTCGGGCCCGGTAAGAACCCTCGTGTCTGAATTGGCGTCGACCCTTCGAATGTCTTGGATCGGGACGGGATAAATCAGATCCATTTCGCCCGAGAGCAGGGCCGCGACGCGGGTGCTGTCATTGGCGATCGGCTGGAAGATCACCTCGTCGAGATTGTGCGTCGGCGTATCCCACCATTCCGGATTGGGTATGGCGACGGTCTTGAGATCCGCCTCGCGCTGCTGGATCACGAAAGGGCCAGTGCCGTTGGTGTGCATATGGGCGAAGGACCCGGTCTGATTGGCGATATCGGTCGGTGTTTCCGCACCATTCGCCTCTGCCCATTCCTGGTCCATGATGTACCAGGTATCCCATTCATAGGGCAGGATGGGATTGGGCTCGGCGGTGACGAAGTCGACTGTGTAGTCGTCGATCTTGATGACATCCGTGACACCAGCGAGCCGCGCTGCGAAGCCCGACGCCGGATGGCGGGCCCGATCGGCCGAGAAGAGGACATCGTCGGCGTTGAAGCTGTTGCCGTTGTGAAAGGTCACGCCCTCACGAAGCTGGAACCGCCAGCGTGTCGGCTCGACCATTTCCCAGTTCACGGCGAGCGACGGCTCCATCGCCAGATCCGGGCCGCGCCGGGTCAGGCCTTCGTAGACATTGCCGACAAAGCCATAGGTGAAGGTTTCGTTGAGGCCATGGGGGTCGAGCGTCCCGACATCGCCCTGAAAGGCGTAACGCAGGGATGCGGCCGAGGCCTCCACGGCCGCCGTCATCAAGATGGAACTGGCTGCCAGAGCATGTCGCCAACGCAAAATATCGCCTCCAGCCACAATCATCACGATCTGTTCTCATCTTATACGCGAATATTCGCCGTTTCCAATAACGTATTTGGCGAGGCTCAAAAAATTGTGTGACCGCTATCACGACCCGGGCCTCGCGGTGATCCGGATCACTCACGCGAAATCACGGATGCGGCATGGTCGGGATGTCGAAGGCGATCAACCAACCAATCCCCACTGTGGGGCGTCTTCGCGATCGCAACCCAGATTAGGAGAATGTCATGATGATCAAGAAATTGTCCCTGATGGCCGCCGCTGCCGTTATCGCCCTTGCCGTTGCCGATCACGCTTCGGCCGGTCCCGCCACTGGCGGTGTGAAGGTTGGCGGAACGCTCAACCAGAACACCACGATCGATGCCCCCGTCACCAACAAGGGCGGCAACCTTCGCATCGGCGCCATCAGCGGCAAGACCGATGTCGGCGGCTCGCTCAACCAGACCACCGATATCAACGCCGCGGTGAATGTCGAAGGCGGCAGCTTGTTCGGTCTCGGTGCGAAGCCCGAGGTCAAGATCGGCAACATCGAGGATGCCAAGGTCAAAGGCACATTGAACCAGAACACTGTCATCAATGACACGGTGACGACCAAGACGTCAGGCTTGTTCGGACTTGGTGCCAAATCCGAAACCAATATCGGCAATATCGAGCGCGTCGATGTCGGCGGGACGTTGAACCAGAATACCTACGTCAACAACAAAGTCCTCAACGAAGGCGGTCGTCTCGATATCGGCTCGATCGAGGACGCCAAGGTGAAGGGTTCCTTGAACCAGACAACGACCATCAATGCCGCGGTCACCAACAAGTCGGGTGGCTTCCTGGGTCTCGGCAAGGGGGGCGTCACCGAAATCGGCAAGATCAACGGCGCCGATGTCGGTGGTACCCTCAACCAGACCACGACCATCAGCAAGGCCGTCGTCAATGAGGGCGGCTGCACCGCGATCGGCCTGATCGGCGAAAGCGACTGCTGATCGACCGGATCGATCCCGACCCGGTAACTCAATCGACCCCGCGCGGGACCTTTCGCGCGGGGTCGATCCGTTCTCGAGCCGATTGCGGATTTGGTGGCGCCTGATAACGAGGGCCTATGATAGTTCGATCGAAGGGCCCCCTGGGGGTCTGTCTGCTTATCGCCCTCGTCGCCACAGTAACCTGGACGGCGCTGGTTCGCCTCGTCCACCCGTTCGCGGCGCTCGATCATCTGATGGACGATCTCCTGGTGGTGATGACCCGGGAGCCGGCGCCGCAGAGCGAGAGCATCGTCGTCATCGCTCTGACCGATCAGACCCTGGCGGCGATGCCCTGCCGTTCGCCGATCGATCGAATGCTGCTGGCGCGCGTCGTCGGCGAGCTCAGAGCGAAGCAAGTCGCCGCCATCGGTCTCGACGTTCTGCTCGATCAGCCGACCAGCCTCGAAGCCGACAGCCTGCTGCGACGTAGTCTCGAAGCTTCCGGCCCGCCGGTCGTCGTGATTTCCGCGGACGAGGCGACACCTCTGACGACCAGCCAGAAGGCGCACCTCGAAGGCTACACCGAGGGCCTCGCGACCGGCTTTGCCAATCTCGGCAAGGCCGGCATCGACAGCGTCGTGCGGTGGCATTTCCCATCGAACGATCGAGGCGAAGCGAGCTTTCCGGTACGGCTCGCCGAAGCTGTCGGGCAGGCATCGAAGGCTGCTCCCTTCGAAATCGTCTGGCGCGGTGAGCAGGGCGACGGCAGCATGCCGTTCCCGGTTTATCCGGCCGAATCGGTGCCCTTTCTTCCGCAAGCATGGCTCGAGGACAAGATCGCTCTGGTGGGGGCGATCGCCAGCGACGTGGATCGGCACCGCACCCCATTGACCTTCGGCGACGGCGACATGGCGGGGGTCGAGATCCAGGCCCATGTGCTGGACCAGATCCTCGATGGCCGGGAGGTCTTGAGGCTGCCATCGACCTTGGGGCTGCTGCTGACGGCCCTGGTCAGCTTCGGTGCCGCTTTGCTGGCATTGTTGACGCTGCCGGTGACGCTCCTGGTCGCCGCCGGTCTCGCCCTGGTGGCGCTGATCTGGGGGGCCGCGCTGGCCAGCCTTGGCGGGTTGGGGCTATTCCTGCCGGCGCTGCCGATGAGCCTCGGCGCCTTGACCAGCCTTGGTCTCACCATCGCCTGGCGCGAGCGCGAGGCGACCCACGAACGACGCGCGATCATGGGGTTGTTCGCGCGGCACGTCTCGTCGCAGGTGGTCGACGAGATCTGGCGCCAGCGCACCGCCTTCATGGCGGGCGGCAGGCCAAGGCCGCAGGAGCTTACGGCGACCGTCATGTTCTCGGATGTCGAAGGCTCGACGACCATGGCGGAACAGATGCTGCCGCAACTTTTTGTCGTGTGGCTGGATCGCTACCTCGATGCGATGTCCCGTATCATCGAAGAGCATCAGGGCATCGTGCTTCGCTTCATCGGCGACGGCATTCTGGCGGTGTTCGGGGCGCCGGTGGCCCGTGTCGAGCCCGAGGCGATTGCCGCCGATGCGCGCAATGCCTTGCGCTGCGCCGAAGCCATGAACGCCGAATTGACGAGACTGAATGCTGAGTTCGTGACGGAAGGTCTGCCCGAGATTCGCATCAGGGTCGGCGTCCACACCGGGCCGATGGTGGCGGGCTCGTTCGGCAGCGCCCGGCATATGGAATACGGACTTGTCGGCGATGCCGTGAACACGGCTGCGAGATTGGAAAGCCTGGCTCGCGATCAGACCGTGGAGGCACGTCAGTTCTGCCGTGTCATCACCAGCCAGGAAACTCTGGATCTTGCTGGGTGGGAGGGCTTCAGGACCGACCATCTCGGCCTGATCGAGCTGCGCGGCAAGGCCCAGGGCATTCGCGCGTTCAGTCTGCGGCCGCCTATTACGGCCTAGTGGATTGGCTTCAACAAATGGTACCCAATTTGTTGAAGCGCAAAATCCACTACAAACATGGAGTTAGTGGTGCGCAAGACATTCGACGGAAGGGGATCTTCCGTCGAATTCGTACCACTAGTCGGATTTGCGCAGCGTGAGGTGGGCGATGGCGAACTGGTCGCTGCCCTGCAGCAAGGCGAGCATCTGGGTCCGGGCCGTCTCCGGCACCGGGTTCAGATCGGCCTCGCGAAAGCTGGGAGGTAGCGCCCTGCCGGGATCGCGCTGCGCGCCGACGCACTGCACCGAATGCTCGCCGCGGCTGAGGGTGCCTGCGAGTCGCACGGCATCGCTGCCGCTCATGACGGTGATGAATTGCTCGGCCTCGATCGCGGCGTCGCGAGTGCTGCGCGGGAATACGGGAAGCAGGCTGCCTGCTTGGTCCTCGGCATAGCAATAGACATAGCCGTCGCGGTTGGCTCTGACGTAAAGGCTGAGGGACAATCCCTGCCGCAGGTCGATGAGCCGGCCGTGGTTCGAGGTCATGAAGATCGCGAAGGGGACCAGCCGGTCGCGCGCCGTCTCCAACTCCTCTTGCCATTGCTGGTTGCAATCCGACGCCCGCAGGAAGGCGAGCCATTCACTGAAACTGTCGATCGATCGGGGGGCCAGGGCAAACTCGAGTTCGGCTTCATGACCGCCGTCGAGCAGCATGCGAAAGCGGGCTTCGTCCTCGATCGACAGCGCATAGGGCCAGGCTGTCGACCGGCCGCCGCTTTCGAGCGGCAATCTTTCGGCCTCGCCGGTCTCGGTGTTCTCGATGATTGCCATGTCGGCCCCGGAACGGGAGCTGAGGGCCACGCCTGAGCGGCGATCGAGACAGAACTTGCCGCCCGTCTCGAGATCGATCCGAACGACCTTGCCGCCGGTATCGACCGCCGAGCGTGTGCCGCCGATTGCCGAGTAGTCCCAGCCGCCGGCTTGACCGCCATTGCCGGCAGCCAGTTCGACCATGGCCGCATCGGCCAGAGGCCCGTTATAAGGGCCGATGAGCGTCGCCATTCTGCCATCCGCGAACAACAGCGATAGCGAAGCCTCCTCGGGCACGGAAACCGGACCCTTCTCCTCCAGGAGCTTGCCGGTTTGATAGCCCGGAGCCGTCGACGCCAGGACGATCGCTTCCTCGCCAAGAGCCCTCTGGCCGAACGCTGCGGTCGCAGCGAGAGCCAGGACCATCGCGGTCAGCGGACCGGCAAGCGGGGCCAGTATCTTCAGGGAGCGGCGCGGGTCAGATCTCATCTTCGGTTCCATGCGGCAGAAGATCTCGCTTCGACACCTTCTACAAGGGGTTATAGCACCGAGCTAAGCCCTCAGTACATTCGGCGCAGTGAGCTATGTCACCTCCTCGGCCAGATCCTCCAGTTCCTGGGCCCTGAGGATCGTCAGTTTGCCGCCCTCGATGGCAATCACACCCTCATCCTTCCAGATCCGAAGCTGCCGGTTGACGACCTCGCGCGCCGAGCCGGCAAGGGCGCCGAGTTCGCGTTGCGACAACCGCAATTCGATCCGAACACCTGCCGGGGTGCGCACGCCGTAGTCGCGGGAAAGCCGCAACAGCGCCCGTGCTACCCGCGGCGACATGCCAAGCAGCATGCCGTCCTCGACGAGTTCGGTGGTCCGCCTGAGTTTCTGGCAAAGCACGCCGATCATCCTGAGTGCCACATCGGGATGGGTCTCGATGAACCGGATGACCTCGCCGCGGCGCAACACCAGAACTTCGGTCTTCTCCATGGCCGCGACATCGGCCGTACGCTGCTTGCCGTCGAGCAGCGCGATCTCGCCGAAGCAGCGGCCCTCGTCGATGAAATTGAGGATCGCCTCCTTGCCGTCGCTCGATATGTTGCTGACCTTCATCCGGCCGGAGAGCACGATCATCATGCTGTCGCCCGGATCGCCGCGATTGATGACAGTCCGGCCAGCGGGTATGGTCGAAACCGATCCATATTCCGCGAGCTTGTCGATCTCGTCGTCATAAAGCGCCCCGAACACGTCGCTGTCGGCGAGCGCATCGCGGATCATGTCAAGTTTCACCGTGGCCATTCGGCCCTCTCCCCCTTGTCGCGGGTGGCGTCCCCGCCATTGTAGCCCCAGCAGCGCGAATTCGACAAAAGGTTCTAGTATGGCGAAATCGTGCCGCTAACTCGATGATTGGTACGAACACGCGCCGGCAAATCGTACCTGGTTCGCTCGTGCCTAGTCGCTGGACCTCGCCTCCGGTAACACGCAAAACATCTTAGTCGTTACCACGCATGGCAATGAACGCACCTGAATGTGGCACACGCGAACAAGCCGGATTGCGCATGACCCCAGAGGACCAGGCAACTCCATCCTTCGACGAACGCCTTCTGCGCAATGCGCTCGGCCGCTTTGCGACCGGCATCGCGGTGATTTCGACCAGGACGCAGGCCGGCATGCTCGAGGGGCTGACCGCGAATTCGTTCGCCTCGGTGTCACTGGCGCCGCCTCTGGTTCTCTGGAGCCTCGATGTGTCGACCCCCTCGCTCGAGGGCTTTCGTCAAGCCGGATATTTCGCGGTGAGCGTGCTGGGCGCCCATCAGCGCGGCACCGCGCATCATTTCGCGGAATCGTCCCGAACCAAGTTCGACGGCATCGCCTGGAACGAGGGCCATGGCGGCTGTCCCGTGCTGAATGACTGCCTCGCCAGCTTCGAGTGCCGGACCGAACGCGAAATCGAGGCCGGCGATCACTTTATTTTTCTGGGTCGCGTCTTGCGTTTCCATGAGCGGGAGGGCGAGCCGCTGGTCTTCAGCGGCGGCCACTACACGACGATCCGGCACCTGCCCGACGAGAAATCGGATCACGCCGAAAAGGATCTCGGCTACGACTGACCGGGAAGGTCTTTTGTCCAGGTACATTGGCTATTGGTAATTCAACCCTTGATTGTAGCACGAATAAGGAATATTCTCTCCTGGGTTCGCTTCAAGCAAGGAAACGCATAATGACCAAACTGTCTCAAGCGCGGCGGCGCGCGGCGCGTATCAATGGTGCCAATTCTCGAGGGCCGGTCACGCCCGAAGGCAAGGCGAGATCGTCGCTCAACGCGGTGCGCCACGGTTTGCTAAGCTCGCGCACGCATCTTCGCGACGTGGAGATCGCCCTGGCGGACGGCCTTCGCCAAACTTATGCCAGCCGGTACCTGCCGCAGGACCAGCTTGAGTTCGAGGTGATCGAGACCCTGGTCATGCTGCAGATCAAACTCCGGCGAGTCGACCGGCTCGAGATGGAAGCCATCGACCGGGTGCTGATGCCGAGGGATGGGAGTGGTGGCGACGTCCACGGAGCCCTGAACTCGTCGGACGAAGGCTCGGCCGATCAGAAAAAATACCCATCGTTGGCAACGCTGATGCGCTATCGCTCCGGCCTCAACCGCGAGCGGCACGCCGCCGAAGCACGCCTGGTCCAGCTCATCGCGGAACGGCCCGCGGCCGATTCCCGTCGCGGTACCGCCACCGCGGAGTGGATGCCCGGCCATATGCAACTCGGCGTCGCCTTGGGGTCCGAACCGGCCAACGATGCCGGTGACATGAACGAACCCGGCGGCAGCGATCCCGGGGCCGAACGAAGCCAGCCATCGGACAAATCCAGCGCGGGGCTCTGAATCTGGTGCATGGCATTGATCTTCGGTGTAGGGGCTAGCCGATGAGGCATTGACTGAAGGTGGGGAGGAGAGCCAGCGATGGCGGCGCTGCCGGTCATCATCGATTGCGATCCGGGCCAGGATGACGCGATTGCGATTTTCCTGGCGCTGGCGGCACCTGAGTTGCTGGAGGTCCGGGCGATCACCGCGGTTGCCGGCAATGTTCCGCTCGCCAAAACCCAGCGGAATGCGCGTATTCTCACCGAACTGGCCGGACGCGGCGATGTGCCGGTCTATGCCGGGTGTCCACGGCCGCTGGTGCGACAACCGCTGACCGCGGAGCACGTTCATGGTCCCGAGGGCATCGACGGCCTCGACCTGTTCGAGCCGAAGCGGCCGATCGAAACGGTGCACGCGGTCGACTACCTGATCGAGGAACTCACACGATGCGGCGAAGGGGGCCTGACGATCGTTGCGGTCGGGCCCTTGACCAATCTCGCCGTGGCGCTGGTCAAGGCCCCCAAGATCGCGGCCGGGATCAAGGAACTGGTGATCATGGGTGGTGCCGGGCGCGCCGGTGGCAATCGCACGCCGACGGCCGAATTCAATTTTCTGGCGGACCCCCATGCGGCGCATGTCGTGCTGCAATGCGGCCGGCCGATCACCGTGATGAGCCTCGATATCACGCATCAGGCCATCACGACGCCGAAGCGTCTGGCCGCGATCGAGGCGCTCGACAATGGCGTGGCGCAGGCCGCTGCGGCCATGCTTGGCTTCTATGACACCGATCGGCTGGAACGCTATGGAGCGCGCGGCTCGCCGCTGCATGATCCCCTGACCATCGCCTATCTCCTGGCGCCCCGGTTGTTCGAGGGCAGGCACCTGAACGTCGAGATCGATATCGTTTCCGAGTTGTCCTTCGGCTCGAGCCGCGTCGATTGGTGGGGTGTCGCCGAACGGCCCGCCAATGTCATGTGGATGGACCGCCTGGACGCCGATGGGTTTTATTCGTTGCTCACCGAACGCTTGGGCAGTTTCGGGTCGAACTGACTGCGAGGGAGATCGTGATCATGCACAAAAGCCGGCTGGCCGGGATGGTGATCGACTGTCGGGCCGAGGATCTGGGCGCTGCGGCGGCCTTTTGGGGCGCAGCCCTGGGCTATCGGCTGACCTCCGACGGTAGCGGCAAATATATGGATTTCGAGGTGCCGGCGGATCAGCCGGAATTGCTGCTGCAGGCGGTCGACCATGAGAGCCGGATCCATCTCGATATCGAGACCGACGATGTCGACGCCGAGGCAAGCAGGCTCGAGAAGCTGGGTGCGAAACGGCTGGCCAAGGTCAGGGATTGGTGGGTGATGGAAGCGCCGACGGGGCATCGCTTCTGTGTGGTCAAGCCGCAACGCTCCGACTTCGAGGCCAAGGCCCATACCCATGAGGATTTGTGACTAGTCGGATTCTCGTGCCAGGAACTCGACATGGATTTCGAGCTGGACCTGATCGCCGATCGCTGGAACGAGGTTGTTCATGCCGAACTCGGACCGCTCGAAAGCCCCTTCCGCGGCGAAGCCCAGCGTATAGCGCCCGGTGATGAATTCGGTGGCGCCGCCATTGAAGGTGACGTCGAGCGTCACGGGCCTGGTGACGCCCAGAAGGGTCAGGTCGCCGGTGATTTCGCCGGTCGTGTCGCCGGTGACGTCGATACCGGTCGCGACGAAGCGGGCTTCGGGAAAGCGCTCGGTATCGAACCAGCCGGAGCCTCGTAGAGTTTCGTCCATTGCCGGCAAGCCGCTATCGATGCTTGTGGTCTGGACGATCACCTCGAGTCGGGACGCAGCGGGATCTTCGGGTGTGAAGTCGAGGCTGGCATCGAAATCGTCGAAGCGTCCGACGAAAGTGGAAAAACCAAGATGGTCGATCTTCCAGAGGAGGGTGGCGTGATTGGGGTCGAGTTCGAATGCACCCACCCGGAGTTCCAAGGGCTCGGTTTGCTGGTTTCCGGCCGGAATCAGCCGGCCGCAGGCGCCCAGGAGAACGAGCGCAAAAAGGGCCAGGCGACGCACCATTCGCATTTCCAGTTGCTGCGGATGTAGGCTGAGGCGGGCAACTCAGCTCAGGATGGTATCTTCTTGCCAGACGCGAACGCCGCCGACAAAGGCATTGTCGTTGTCGCCGAGGCGGCTGTCGGGCGGCAGCTCGCTCAGTTTCTTGGCGTTGCCGCCGCCGAGCACGACATAGTCGGCGCACATGGCGGCTTTCAGTCTGGCGCTGACATCGAAGACGGCTTTTTTCCAGCGCTTGACCCCGAGCCGGTTGAGACCGCGGGTGCCGAGATAGTCCTCGAACGTGCGGCTCTTCTTGTACGGCAAATGGGCGAGCTCGAGCGGCAGGACATGCCCGTCGACGACGAGGGCGGCCCCAAGCCCGGTGCCGAGCCCCAAAAACAGCATACTGCCGCCGTCGTAGGAGCCAAGCGCCTGCATGGCGGCATCGTTGAC
Organism: Geminicoccaceae bacterium; assembly: GCA_041750975.1. Taxonomy (GTDB): domain Bacteria; phylum Pseudomonadota; class Alphaproteobacteria; order Geminicoccales; family Geminicoccaceae; genus JBGSYN01. Next base: position 16,200 of record JBGSYN010000103.1, read on the forward strand.
GAGGCGGGTGGGCAGCCCCATGACTTCGGCAAAATCGAAATTCTCCCACCCCTTGGCGAGATTGTGGGGTTCGAGAACCATCCGGTTGTTCTTGACCGGAGCCGGCACGCCAATGGTGACTCGGTCATAGCTCCAGCCCTTGGCCAGATTGCCGAGCTTTTCGAAGAGCTTTTCCGGCGTCAAGGTCGGGCCGGATTTGGCTTTGCGGATTTCTTCCTGTCCGTCGAGGCGGACCTTGATATTGTTGCCGCCGACATCGATGACCAGGATAGCGGGGGCGGGGCTCCCGCCGGCCCCGCTTCGCTTCGTGTCTGCGATATCACCTACGGTGACAGCATCGCCGGTTTTCTTGCTTGGGGTCACGGCAAAAGCCTGGTTGATCAGTATTTGTGCGGTATCTACAGACTGTAGCACGGCATGACCATGATTTTGTCAGTCCCGTTCGCAAGGGCTGCAGTGCTCAGTCGTCGATGATCTCGACAGCGTCACCTGCGGTCGGAATCGTAACATCGACCCGATCGAGCGCTCTGAGTTTCTGCCGGGTGCGATATTTGCGTTCCGCGCGCGCAATCTCGTCATCATCCAGGCGTTGCTTGAGCGTCGCCATCAGCGGCTTGGCGGATGCTTCGCCTTCGTGGATCGCTTCGCGCAGCAGGACATAGGCTGCGACGCGATCGCGCGCCACGCCCTGACCCGAGGCATAGAGGTAGGCCATGCTGGTTTTGGCGGGCGAATGGTCGAGCCGGGCTGCCCTGAGAAACCACGCGGCCGCCTCAACGATGTTCTCCGGCACGAGCCTGCCGCCCGCATAGGCAATACCGATCAGATACATCGCCTCGGCCTCGCCGTTCCTGGCGCGCTCGATCATGGTCGCGAATTCGGGGGGCGGATCGCCGATATCCACCATCTGGAGCACCGCTTCGGAATCCCCGCTACTTGCCTTCGCCGACAGTAGACCCGCTTCAAGTGAAGATGGCGTTAACGGCCCGACAATCGCCCAGCCGCACTAGACTGATGGCGCGCCTATGCGATATCTCCACCCCGATTTCTTACCCTCGGCTCCCGTGTTCGTTTCTCAGGATGGTCTCCGACTTTTCCTTGGAGATTTAGCAGCTCTCATGCTGTGGATGATGCAAGTTCATCACAGCTCCCGTGGATCATCCAGACTGTCGTGGTAATGTCATGATGGCTGGATATGTCACCGCGAAAGGGAATACGCGCCGGGAGTTACAGGCATGCAGGCTCGACTATTGCCGATCGCATCATTGTTGGCCGCAACGATGGCCTCTCATGGCGCGCTCGCCCAAAGCAGTGAGGAGGTCGATCTGCTGCGTCAGCAGATCGAAGCGCAACAGCGGCAATTGGAGGCGATGCAGGAGCGGCTTGATGAGCTCCAGCGACAGACCGAAGCGGCCACGGATACCGCGCGTGAGGCGGCGGAGGCGGCGGCACCCGAGGCCGTGATCGAGTCCGGCGAGGAGCGGATCAAGCTCAGCATATCCGGCCAGGTCAACCGCGCGGTCAATATCGCCGACGATGGCCGGCGGACCAAAGTCTACAATGTCGACAATGACAACTCCTCGACCCGCTTCCGCTTCGACGGCGAGGGCACGGTCAATGAAGAGTTCTCGATCGGCGCTCTGATCGAACTCGAGGTTCAGTCCAATCCTTCGAACGAAGTCAGCCAGGAAGACGAAGATACCGGCACCGCAACCGTCAATGACCGCAAAGCGGAGGTCATTTTTGATCACGAGCGGTTCGGCGCACTTAGTCTCGGTCAGGGGAGCACCGCGTCGGACGGCACGTCCGAGGTCGATCTCTCCGGCACCGACGTTATTGGCTACTCGTCTATATCGGATCTCGCCGGCGGCCTGCTGTTCGTCGACTCGGACGAGTATACCGACGTCGATATCGGCGACGTGTTTAGCAATCTCGACGGCCTCTCGCGTCAGGACCGCATTCGCTACGACACACCGGAGTTCGCCGGATTTCAGCTCTCGGGCGACGTTATCTCTAACCAGCGTTACAGCACCGCTCTTCGCTGGGCCGGCGATTTCGGCGACATAGAGGCGGCGGCGGCAGCGGCCTACTCCAATCCCAACGATGACGGCAACGACTACATCATCAACGGTTCGGCGTCGGCTCTGCACAAGCCGTCAGGCCTGAACCTCACGGTCGCCGCCGGCACCCAGGACGAGCAGAGCGCCAAAACCGGATACATCAAGGCAGGCTACATCGCCGAGTTAGTCGACATCGGCTCGACCAACTTCTCGGTCGATTATGGAAGGGATGTGAACTTCAACGACTCGTCGAGCGAGGGCAACACGATCGGTGGCTTCGCGGTCCAGAACCTGGCTGACTTCGGCACCGAGTTCTTTACCGGCGTACGCTGGCACGAAGGACAGGCCGATGATAATAGTTTCGACGACATCTGGGTCCTTACCTTCGGTTCCCGCGTGAAGTTTTGATCCCGTTCCCGTTCTCCCTGCGACACAGCCGTGGTCCATTGCGGGTTATGGTGGCGTCCGTCGTCGTGCTGGGGCTAGCGGGCTGCGGCTCCTATGAGCCCTTTGATCCTCCGGTTGCCGGAGAGATTCCGCCAGGCCCCGGCCTGTTTTCGGGGCCGTCGGGCGAATTCGTGATCTTCCGGGGCGGCGGCACGGTCGAGCCGCCGCCGGATGAGACCGAGACGAAAGGCAGTGTCAAGGAAGGCGTGCTGCCGGCCGATACCGCGAACCGCCCGGATCGTGCGCCCTAGGAGGCGAAGCCGAACTGCTGCGGCAACCAGAGGGAGATCGCGGGAACGAAGGTTACCAGCATCAGCACCGCGAACATGACCAGCAGCATCGGCAGCATCGGAAGAATCAGTGCTGTCATCGGCAGGTTCGCGATGCGACAGCCGACGAAGAGCGAGGTGCCGACCGGGGGTGTGATCAGCCCATAAGTCAGGTTGATTACCATGATGACGCCGAGATGCACCAGATTGATGCCGAGCTGGGATGCAAGCGGCAGGATGATGGGCACCAGCATGATCAAGGCCGGCGTCTGATCGATGAACATGCCCACTAGCAGCAGCAGGAGATTGATCAGCAGCAGCAGGACCCACTTATTGTCGGTGATTGCCAGCACGTTGGCGGCAATCCAGTCCGGGATGTTCTCGTAGGTTACGATGTAGGTGAAGACCGAGGTCGTCGCGATCAGAAACAGGACGACCGCGGTCGTCAAGCAGCTTTCCCACAGGATCGATGGCAGATCGCGCAGGCCGACCTGCCGGTAGACCAGCATGGTCAAAAACAAAGCGTAGACGGCGGCGACCGCACCGGCCTCGGTTGCGGTAAAGGCGCCGCTGGTGATGCCGACCAGAATGATGACGAGCGCGAACAATCCGCCCATGCCCTCGAGGATCCGGCGCACCTTTTCGCCCAAGGTCAAGATCGGGGTCTTGGTCGGATGATAGAGCCGGCCATGAATATAGGCATAGACCAGGAGTGAGGCGCCGATCATCAAACCTGGAAATACGCCGCCCAGAAGCAGACCGGCCACCGACACATTGCCCGCCAGATAGGCGAAGAGAATCATCGCGATCGAGGGCGGGATGATCGGTCCCATGGTCGCTGAGGCGAGGGTGATGGCCGTTGCGAACGGCTTGGCATAGCCATCGGCCGTCATCGCCTTGATCATCATCCGCCCGATCGAGGAGACATCGGCGACGGCCGAGCCGGACACGCCGCCGAACAGCATCGAGGACATGACATTGATCTGCGCGAGGCCGCCCGGAAGCCGGCCGACCATGACTTCGGCCATCTTGACGAGACGCTCGGCGACGCCGCCCCGGGCCATGATGGCACCGGTGAACACAAAGAAGATGACCGCCAGCAGCGGAAATGAGTTGATGCCGAATAGCATCCGCTGAACCAGCGTCACGTTGTCGATGACGAAGGGATTGTCGAGAAAGACGGAATAGGAAAGTCCGGCAAGCGCTGCGGCGATGCCGATGGCGAAGGCGATCGGCATGCCCATGAAAAGCAGCACGACGAAGACGCCGACGAGGATCGAGATGATCATGGAGCTACGTTGTCGCTATCGTCTACTCGGCTTCGAGCGCGATGCTCGCCGGCTGCGTGCGTAGTTCCGGCGCGAACCAGAGATTCAAGAGATCCCGACCCGCGAACAGAATGATCAACGCCCCGGAGATCGGCAGCGCCGGATAATACCAGATATTGGTGAAGGGTATCGATTCCATGCCGTCGGCGCCGAAATCCTGGACGAACTCGACGCCATAGCGAACCATGATCCAGCCGAAACCGATAATCCCGATATTGACCAGCGATTTGACGAGCTTGCCGGCAAGTCCGGGGACGCGCTGATAGAAATAATCGAAGGCGATGTGGTCTTTGACGTCGACACAGATCGCGGCACTCATGAAGGCCATCCAGATCAAGAGATAGCGCGGCACCTCCTCGGTCCATGAATAAACCCATCCCAGGACATCGCGTGTGAATACCGTCGATATGACAATGGCAAAGAGAGCCGCCGTAACGAGCAGCGTAAAGACGCGCACCAAACCGCGCACCAGATCGCAGAATTGATTGAAGGCTCTCATCGAATGGCCGAACGGATCATCGGTACCGTCATGACATCAAGAGGGGCGGTCAATCTCGCTGACCGCCCCTGGATTCAACAGGTCTTTGGATCGATTAGAAGCTGGCTTGGGTCCCGAGGAGGTAGTCGACCTCGTCCTTGACGCCAAGGTTCTCGCTTTCGGTCGCCAGGAGCTCGCGCACCGAGTCGACGAACGGACCTTTGTCGACGACCTCGACCACGGTGAAGTCGGGCAGCGACTTCAGATAGGCGAGCGAAGCTGCTTCGTCGGCAGCCCAGGCGCCGCGCATGAAGGCCTCGGCCTCGTTACCGGCCTCCTTGATGGCGTCGACCTGCTCCGGGGAGAGTTGGTCGAGCACCTTCTTGGACGCGATCAGGATGTCCGGGATGCGAGCATGCTCGTCGAGCACGAAGGTGTCCGTGACCTCGTAGAACTTCATCGAACGAACCGAGGGAGGATTGTTCTCAGCACCATCGACGACGCCGGTCTGGAGCGCATTGTAGAGTTCGCCCCAGGCGATCGGCACGCCGGTACCGCCCATCGCCTCGACCATGGCGATCTGTACCGGACTCGCCATAGTGCGGATCTTCTGGCCGCCGAGTTCTTCAGGCGTCGCGTACTGGCCGCTGCCGAAGAAGCTCCGGGCTCCACTATCGATAAAGGCCAGGACGACTAGTCCCTTGTCCTCGAGCGGCTGGACGAATTCCTCGGCCCGCTCCGAGGTAAGGTAATCCCAATAATGGTCGGCGTTCTTGAAGATGTAGGGGAGCGAAAACATGTCCATTCGCTTGTCGACCTGCGAGAGGTTGGCGGCGGACACCGTAAAGAAGGCGAGCGTGCCGTTGCGGATGTTCTGCACGCTGTCGACCGCATCGCCCAGGGCCCGGGAATGATTCACGTCGATGGTGATTTCACGGTCGGTCAGCTGCGCCACGCGGTCGGCAAAGAATTCGTGGGTTATCGATCCCGAATGGCTCGCATCATGCAGCCCGTTCATCTTGAGTTCGATCGCGTCGGCCGCCGTAAGGGTGGTCGCGACGAAAGCAGCGCCGGCGAGGGCACTGATCATGATATGTCTCACTAGTTCGCCTCCTGATTGTTAGCCGTCCAAAAGAGACGGCATGTTGCGATCACCAGAAGCTAGCCCTGCACACCAGACGATGCAACATCCGGCAGGGCCTTCCGTCATCGTCCGAACCATGCCACACGAGTATCCCTATCAGGATGCATGGAATCGGTTGCGCGAGGGCCGCTTTTCTTTGGTTGGGGTAGCGGAATGGCTGAGGGCGACGCCAAGAAAACGGCGCTGACGCTGATCAGGCCGCATGGGCTCGAAGCCGAAGCCAGGGCGCAGGAAATGCTCGCTTTCTGCAAGGCAAACGGCAACACGGTCGGCGCGCGCGTCTGGCAGCGGGTCTTGATCTCGATCCAGGAACTCAGAAACACGCCGCAAAAGAAGCTGGTTCACTGACAAGAACGAACGCCCTTGTCCTGATCGGCGGCGCGCAGTGGCGCATCATGCTCGCACTCTGGCTCACCGGCTATCTGACGATGCTGCCGGCATTGTCGCCTCTGGAGCCGATTCGCCTCGCCCTCTTCATCGCATTCTTGCTTCTCGCCCTGGCTACGGCGCGGTCGCTCGCCCGAGTGTTGATCGGCGTCGCAGTCGCCGCTGCCCTCTTAACGAGTGGCCATGGCGGCGGTGCTGAAGTTCTCCTCGCCGGGGTCGATTTCGGGATCGTCTTTGCCGTATTCCTACCGACGCTGGTCCTGGTGCGCGAAACCATGGATCGGGCACCGGAAACACAAGCGGCGCAAATGGCTTTTGCGAAGCTCGGCGGCGAGGATCGTCTCGCCGGATTGACCGGTTCGGTCCATGTCCTGGGCGCTTTCCTGATCCTGGGTGGTCTCTTCATGACCGGCCCGTTCGTTGCCGCAGAGCCTGATCGCGCGCGCCGGCGGCGAGAGGCTCTGGCGGCGATGCGCGGTTTCGGTCTCGCCGTCTGGTGGTCGCCCTTCACGATCGGCATGGCCTTCGCCCTGACCAACCGCCCGGATGTGCCGCTGCTGCATGCGATGGCTCTGGGCCTGTTGCTGGCCTTGCTCGGGATCGCTATTTCGCTTGCGGTTTTCACGCCCGGTCCGGCGTTTAAGGGCCTGATGCGTGCGCTCCAAGCCTTGCAACCCATCACCGTCCCTGCAGGCGTGTCGATCCTCGCTGTAGTCGGCGTCGCGTCGCTGACGCCCTTGGGCACGGTCGCCGCCGTCGGTCTGGTGATGCCGCTCCTTTGTTTCGGCCGATTGGCGCAGCTCGGGGTCGGTCAACTGCTGGAGGGCAGTACCGTTGCGGCGAGACGCCTGAACCGGCTCGGTGACGAATTCCTGCTGTTCACGGCGGCAGCAATCTTCGGCTTCACATTGCAGGCGACGGGCGGCGCCGAGTTCCTTGCGGGCTGGCTGGCGCTGGATCGCCTGCTAAGCATCATGGTGCCGCTGGCGATCATCCTCCTGGGCATCGTCCTGGCACTCATCGGCGTTCATTCGGTCGTGATCGGGGGCCTCGTCGTCGCCCTTCTGCACCCGGTCGAACACCGCCTGCCGGACCTGATCGAGGTCGCAACGATCCTCATTCCATGGGGTGCCGCCGCGATGATCTCCTATTCGTCGCTCTCGGTGGTGACCGCGGTGTCGGTCTACCGGCTGAGTTTCATGGATTTCGTCTGGAGTCCCAACATCGTTTTTCTGGTGTTGATGTCTGGGGTCGTGGCGCTGGTGTTCATACCTCTGTTCTGGCTTGGCTAGTCGATGATCGCTCCTGGATGTCTACCGTACGAAGGCGATGCTTAATCTTCCTCGATATTGCGCAGTGCTTGATTCCTGTCGATTTGAAGGCCGAACAGGATTGAATAGTCGGGTCCTGTTTCGGGCGTTGCGCCGAAGACTTGCTGTTCGAAAAACTCACGGTTGCCGGCACTCCGATTCCCCGGGGCGGGATCGATGGTCGTGCCGAACTCACGTTTGAAGACGATATCTCCGGAAGGATTTTCGACCGCGATGAAATAGGGGATTTCCAGCGTGTCACGCGAGAAGGCGGGGCCGAAGCGCGCCACGATGTCGACGCTGACGGATAGATCGAGGGCTCCATCCGTGTAGGAACAGGCACCTCGAAGATTTTCAAGGGAGACTGAATAGTCCAGCGATTCCAGGCTCTCGGTTGCGGGCGGATTATAGAAGGTCGCGGATTCGAGGCCGTTGATGACGGCCACTTCCGGGCAATCTGGCGGCGGCTCGTCGTTGCCGGAACATGCGGCCAGAACGATGGCAGCCCAGAATACCGCGGCAATCGGTCGACCGGCCCGGCGAATGGCGGGGATCGGGTCCCTCGCGGAGATCGGGCCCCTCAAAGTGCGTTATGGCTGCCGTCGCAGAGCGGCACGCTTCCTGTTTGTTGGCAGCCGCAGAAATAGACGGTGCGGCTTCTCTCAGCCTCGTACTTAACCGGCGTGAAATCGGTATCCTTATGTGACCCGTCACAGAACGGCTGATTGGCGCTACGACCGCAGGCGCACCAGTAATAGGTGCGGCCTGCTTCGACACTGGCCTCATAGGGTTCATTCTGCGGGGAAATCGGCTGGCTCAAGCAAAGACCTCCATGACCTATTCGCGTTTGATGGGTTGCCCCCAGGCTCTGAGCCTGCATTGCGGTTCGCGTAGCAGTGGAAACGCTGGCGAGCAAGCCCCGTCGCTTCGGAAAGCCTCGCGCCTGCAAACCCCAATTGCACCGGATCGCAGAAATTCGCCGAGCGTGATCTAGGTCTTCCCATGCTGACCTGAACCGGGAGTCTTCCGTGAATATCTTTCCCATGATCGCCACCTACGTGACCGCATTAATATTCTTTTTAGCGGTCGACGCCGTCTGGCTCGGCTTTATCGCCAGGCGGTTCTACGCAGGGCAATTGGGCGATCTGATGCGTCAAAGCCCCAACCTCCAGGTGGCGGCGGTTTTCTATGCGGTTTATGTCATCGGCCTGGTCTATTTCGCAATTTGGCCGGCGCGCCTCGAGGGCTCGGCCGGGACGGCGTTCTTCAACGGCGCCCTCCTCGGTCTGATCGCCTATGGCACTTATGACATGACCAACCTGGCGACCGTGCGCGACTGGCCCTGGCGGCTTTCTCTCGTCGATTGGACCTGGGGGACGATTTTGACTGGCACGACCGCGCTGGTCGCTTATTGGATCTCCCAGCGTTGGTGGGGGCCGGCAGCCGGCTGACAATCTCGTTTGTTCCCACCTCGCTCGACGCGGCGCGAAGAGAGGAAACGAGATTGGCTCAAGACACCCTAATTCGCGGGCCGCAGGTGTGCCTGTCGCGGCCCGCGACGCTCACAGAGCTTTGGGCATGGGCGCTTTGGGACTGGGCGAGTTCGCCATTCTTTGCGGTCGTCATCACCTTCGTTTTCGGCGCCTATTATATTCAGTCCGTCGCGCCGAACAGTGTGATCGGGACCGCCCAGTGGGGTTGGGCGATGACGATCAGTGCCCTGGTCATCGCCGTTTTGAGCCCAATCTTTGGGGCCATCGCGGATGCTGGGGGGCCGCGCAAGCCCTGGATAATCGCCCTCACGGTCGTCAGCGCGGCGGCGACGGCAGCGTTGTGGTGGGCCGTGCCCGACCCGACCATGGCGATCTACATGCTCGGCGTGGTGCTTCTGGCCAATGTCACGCTCGAGATCGCCAATGCGTTTTACAATGCCATGCTGCCGGACCTCGCACCGCCCAGACTGATCGGAAGATGGTCCGGCTGGGGCTGGGGCATGGGGTATATCGGCGGTATCGTGCTGTTGCTGATCCTGCTTTATGGCGTGATTCTGCCAACCCCGCCCCCTTTCGGCCTTGACCCCGAAAAGTCTGCGGACGTGCGGGTCGCCGGACCCATTCTCGCCATTTGGATATTGCTGTTCTCGTTGCCGTTCTTCTTCATGACCCCCGACCGCCCGTCACGTCGGGGGGTGACCGGGAACGTGGTTGCCACTGGCCTTGCCAATCTGCGATCGACATTCGGCAATCTATATCGAGCGCCGAACACGCTACGCTTCCTGATCGCCCGACTGATCTATAATGACGGCCTGAACACGCTTTTCGCGTTCGGCGGCCTCTATGCAGCCGGAACTTTCGGCATGGATACAGCCGAGGTGATCCAGTTCGGCATCGCCCTCAATGTCACCTCGGGCATCGGCGCTTTCGGTTTCGCCTATCTCGACGACAGGATCGGCTCCAAGCCGACCATCCTGATCTCGATCGTGGGACTTTTCTTGAGTGGCCTCGTGGCTCTCCTCACCCACGACAAGACGGTCTTCTGGTTCGTAGCACTGGCGCTCGGTATTTTCATCGGCCCCGCGCAATCAGCCAGCCGCTCGTTCATGGCTCGGCTCAGCCCACCCCACCTGCGGGCGGAGATGTTCGGCATCTATGCGCTGACCGGCAAGGTAACGGCATTCATCGGACCGTTCCTGTTCGGCACGATGACGTTTCTGTTCGGAACTCAGCGCGCCGGGATGGCGGTCATTCTGGTCATGTTCGTGATCGGCGCCGGCATCCTCTGGACGGTCCGCGAGCCGCGCGGCGACGCTCCGGAAACCCTGACCTAGGCTGATCAGGGGAAAGGGGTGGCCCGATTGTTGCTTCGAATCATCAAGACCTCGACACCGTCGTCGGGGCTGCCGCCGGTCAGGACGGGGACGGGCTCCGGGGTGTGGAACAAGGTCTCGCCGGCCGCGGAGATCTGTGCATCGACGCCATAGCTGCCATTGGGATCGACCGCCTTCTCGAGATAGGGGAGGCGGAAGCTATAGGGCGGGCTGCCGGGATCGAGGCGGCTGAACTCCGCTATGGTCGGCCCGGCATCAGCAGGATTGGCCATGTCGACCAGCGAGATCATCAGCTGCGCTTCGTCAGGCAATGAGATTCGTTCACGGTAGGTGGCCGTACCGACGACCTCGCGCGAAACGTCTTCAGGGCGGCTCTGACAGGCCGTCATCCCCAGCAAGATCAGCGTCATGCCGAGTGCGGTATTGGTTCGGGAGTGTGACCTCGTATTGATGACAGGATGAATGGCGAACACGAGGGATCCTCCGAAGCCTCCACATTTCACTGCAGTGATATAGAGCCATTGCGGCTCAGCGGAAGCCTAAGCTTTGTCGGGCCGCAAGATTGCCTTGCCGACTGCCTCGGGAAAGAACCTCGTGGCTCGATCCGGTCAGTGGTGGGCCATTGACGTCACGCTCCCGCGCCGGCGCAATAGCCGCTCCAGCAAGGCCTGATGCAGTTCGCTGCGGACTTCGCTATGACCCGGCTCGGCGCCCAGATCCCTGAATTCATCGGGATCATTCTCGAGATCGAAAAGTTGTGGCCGATAGCCGAGATAGTGGATGTACTTCCATTTCGGTGTCCGCAGCATGAAGGCGCGGGCATCCCGGGCCGGAAGGCCGAGATTACTGCAAACAGGCTGGGTACTGAAATCGATCTCGCTGCCGATTACCATGGACCAATCCGTGGTCGACTCGCCACGGATCAGGGGCAGCAGGGATCGACCTTCAAGCCGGTGTTGCGGCAGCGGCAGGTTCAGCGCCTCGAGAAACGTCGGCACCAGATCGATCGCTTCGACAGGCCGGTGCTCGACGCGGCGCCGCCCAGCGCGTCCGGCTTCGCTCGGATCGAGCACGATGAGCGGGATCCGAATGCTTGTATCATGGAATAGTTCGTGCCCGCCGAGCCAATGGTCACCCAGATTGATCCCGTGATTGCTGGTGAAAACGATCATTGTCTGAGTAAGGAGATCACGCTCCCGCAGAAAGGTGAAAACCCGTCCGAGATGGTAATCGAGTTGACGCACTAAGCCCATATAGGTCGGCATGACGATGGCGCGGACCTCGTCTTCGAGCAGCGGCGCGTCGGTCTCGGTTTCACTGAGTGCGGCGAAAACCGGGTGCTGATCGGTCCTCTCCGAGAGGCTTCGTTTGGCGGGTCGAACCTTTTCTTCGGCATAGAGCGTGTGGAACGGCGCCGGCACGACAAACGGGGCATCGGGCTTGCTGTAGGAAAGATGGAGGAACCAGCGGTCGTCCTCGGCTTCCCGGATGAAATCGAGCGCCCGATCGGTCAAAAACGCCGTCTCCGAATGACCCTCCCTGATCCGGGCCGGGAAGCCGGCATTGCGCAGTTCGGCGCCATCCATCAGTTCGCCGTCCGGACCTACCGTGACTTGCGCATAATCTCTTGAAGGACTGTCCGATGGATAACCGACCGACCGCAGCCAGGCATTATAGCCTTCGGGCTCAGATTCACCGCCTTGGGTCGCTCCCCCGCCGTTTCGTCTGCTGGCGAACTCATAGGGCTCGAAGCCGGCGCTGTTCTGGCTTTCAGGGATACCGTTCAGCCGGGTCTGGTGCTGCTTGAGGCCAATCCGCTCGAGGCTTGCCCGATCAGTGGCAAGGTCGGTCCGGCCGATGATGGCGGCCCGCATGACATCGCGCACATAGTCGCCGAGGGTCCACTCACTCAGGGGCACCGGTATCGACGCTCCGGTCACGCCATGGCTGAAGGCCGTGCGGCCGGTATAGATCGACGCCCTCGATGCGGCGGTATCGGAAGACTGGGCAAATGCGTGACTGAAGCGCACGCCATTCTGTGCGAGCCAGTCGATGTTGGGCGTGCGCAGAACCCGGTGGCCGTAGCATGAGAGGAAATCCCACCGGAGGTGATCGCACATGACGAAAAGGAAATTCTTGGGCTGTTGCATGATTATTTTACGTCTTCCTCTGAAGACACGTTCGACGTGCGCGTTTGTTTCACCCCTACGATAAGACGGCTGCGGACCTGCTTTGTTCCGGCGGAGGCGGGCAAATTCGCTGCAGGATCAACGGATCTCAAAGCGACAGGTTGCATACACGGCAAATTTAGGTTCGTTTATTGACAGGGACGGTCCTGTCGAACTAAACATTCGCTCTCGCACGTGGTGCCTTCGGCGCCGCGAGCCTTCTCATTACATAGCGCTGTCGGGTAGTGGATTGCGCTCATCATCTGAAAAGTGCGACAATGATGCGGACTTATTCTGCCAAGCCCGGCGATATCAACCGGGATTGGCTTCTGATCGACGCGGACGGCCTCGTGCTCGGCCGGCTGGCGGCAATCGTGGCCAACAAGCTGCGCGGCAAGCACAAGCCTACCTATACGCCCCATATGGATTGCGGTGACCACATCGTCATCGTCAATGCGGAAAAGGTCGTGCTGACCGGCAACAAGGCAAGCCAGAAGACCTATTACCGGCACACCGGATATCCCGGCGGCTTGAAGTCGAAGCGGGTCGATACGATCCTCGAGGGTCGTTTTCCCGAGCGGGTGATCGAGGAAGCCGTTCGCCGCATGGTGCCGAGCGGCCCGCTCGGTCGCCAGCAGCTGCGCAAACTGCATGTCTACAAGGGCGGCGGTCATCCGCATGAAGCCCAAAAGCCCGTCGAACTCGACGTTGCCGCGTTGAACCGCAAGAATTCACTTTCCGGCCTCGAGACAAGGGAGACCGCCAATGTCTGAGACAGTCGGCAGTTTCGAGGAACTGCGCAAGCTGCGTCCGACAAGCCCCGAGGCCGAGGTCGAAATCGAGCCGGCACGGCCCAAGCTCGACAAGCTTGGACGCTCTTATGCAACGGGACGGCGCAAGGAATCCGTGGCCAGGGTCTGGATCAAGGGCGGCTCGGGCAAGATGACCGTGAACGGCAAGCCGATGGCCGAATATTTCGGCCGGCCGGCTCTGCAGATGGTCATCAACCAGCCCTTCGCGGAGATCAATCGCGAGGGCCAGTACGACATTATGGTGACCTGCAACGGCGGCGGTCTTTCCGGGCAGGCCGGTGCGGTTCGTCACGGCATCAGCCGGGCGCTCATCAATTACGAGCCCAATCTGCGCGGCATTTTGAAGGCCGGCGGATTTCTCACGCGCGATGCCCGCGAGGTGGAGCGTAAGAAATACGGCAAGGCCAAGGCCCGCCGTAGCTTCCAGTTCTCGAAACGTTGAGCTTGCTGCATTTTTCGTAGAGAAAAGCCGGGAGAGATCCCGGTTTTTTTCGTTTCAGAGGCGCGCAATGCTGATCGTGCTCGGTTCGATCAATGTCGATATGGTGTTCAGTCTCGACCATCTCCCGGCACCGGGCGAGACCGTCCTGACCGAGGGGTTCGATCTCCTGCCTGGTGGCAAAGGCGCCAATCAGGCTGCCGCCGCCGCCAAGGCCGGCTGCCATGTCCGCATAATCGGCTGCATCGGCGACGACAGCCATGGGGCGATGATGCGCCAGACCCTGCGTCTTGCAGGGGTCGATCTTTCGGGCCTGGTGCTGGGGGCGAAACCGACCGGCCTTGCCATCATCGGCGTCGACCGCAGCGGCGAAAACAGCATCATCGTCGGCAGCGGCGCCAATCTCGAAGTCTGGGCGTCGCAGATCGCTGACAGCGATCTCACGCCCGAGAGGACGCTGCTCTGCCAGAATGAAATCCTGCTGGATGAAACGGTAGCTGCCTTGAAACGAGCCAAGGCTCTGGGTGCGCGATCCGTGTTGAACATGGCACCCGCAGGAGTTCTCGGCGATGATGTTCTGGCTGCCGTCGATATCTTCATTCTGAACGAGCACGAGGTGCGGGTGGTCGCAAAGGATGAAACCTCGGATCTCTCCGAGATTGCGCTCGGTTTGGCGCGGCGGCATCAGCTCAGCTGCGTGATCACGTTGGGACCGATGGGCGCATTGATGGCCGCGGAGGGGATGGCAGCGGAGGGCGACGTCGTCCGCTTCGGCGCACTCAATGTCAAGACCGTCGACACGACGGGTGCGGGCGACACTTTCGCGGGCGTCCTCGCAGCGATGCTCGATGAAAACCGAACGCTCGTCGAGGCGGTGCGGTGGGCGATCGCAGCAGCCGGCCTTTGTTGCGAGACACTTGGGGCGCAGACCGGTCAACCGAAACGCGAGGCCATTGCAGCCGCACTAGCGACCATGCAGGCTGGGCCACCCCATTAGTCGAACCTTGCGCTGCACTTAATCCGGTTCAGCCGGTTGCCCGTAGCCTATCGGCAGGACGACAAAGGTTTAGCCGATGGGCACATTACGATTTCTCTTCACCGATCATCTCTCCAAGGAAATCTCGAGTCTCGACGGCATCGATCGCGACAACGATGCCGTCTTGATGGTCGAGGTCGATGATGAGACCGATTACGTCCCGCATCACCCGAAGAAGATCGCCTTTCTGTTCTCGGCGATGCGGCACTTTGCCGAGGAACTGCGCGATGAGGGGGTCGAAGTCGACTATGTGACGCTCGACGATCCCAGGAATGAGGGCTCCTTCAGGGCCGAACTGGAGCGAGCCGTCAAGCGGCATCTCCCTGAGCGCATTATCGTCACCGAGCCAGGCGAGTACCGGGTCGAGGCCGCAATCGATGACTGGCGGGCGGCGATCGATATTCCGATCGAGGTGCGCGCCGATACGCGTTTCTTCTGCAGCCGAGACGCTTTCGGAGAGTGGGCCAAAGGCAAGAAGCAGCTCCGCATGGAGATGTTCTATCGCTGGATGCGGCAGCGCCACTCATTCCTGATGGAGGGCGATGCGCCCGAGGGAGGGCGCTGGAATTTCGACGCGGAGAATCGCAAGCCCCCCAAAAAAGGGCTCGATCCCTCGGGGCCGATGCGGTTCGAGCCGGACGACATCACCGAAGCGGTGCTGACGATGGTGGAACGACGGTTCGGCAATCGCTTCGGATCGACGCGCCCCTTCTGGTTCGCCGTCAACCGCACCCAGGCGCGTCGGGCGCTGGACCATTTCCTGCAGCATTCGCTTGCCAGCTTCGGCGATTATCAGGACGCCATGATGGAAGACGAGGACTACCTCTTCCACAGCGTCTTGTCGCAATACATGAACTGCGGTCTGCTATCGCCCGAGGAAGTGTGCCGCGAGATCGAGGCGGCTTTCCACGAGGGCGAGGCTCCCTTGAATGCGGTCGAGGGCTATGTGCGCCAGATCCTCGGTTGGCGGGAATATGTCCGTGGCATCTACTGGCTGAAGATGCCGGGCTACGCCCGCGAAAACAGGCTCGAGGCGACGCGGCCGCTGCCGGCCTTCTATTGGACCGGCGAGACCGACATGAACTGTCTTGCCAAGGTCATCGATCAGACCCGCCGCGAGGCTCACTCCCATCATATCCAACGCCTGATGGTCACCGGGAACTTCGCGCTCTTGATCGGGGTTCTGCCCGAAGAGATCTGCGAATGGTATCTCGCGGTCTATGCCGACGCCTTCGAATGGGTCGAACTGCCGAACACGCTCGGCATGGCGATGCATGCGGATGGCGGCTATCTGGGCTCCAAGCCCTATGCGGCAAGCGGCAATTATATCAACAAGATGTCGGATTTCTGCGGCAACTGCCGCTTCAACGTCAAAGACAAACTCGGGCCCGACGCCTGTCCCTTCAATTACCTCTATTGGAACTTCTTGATCGAGAACCGCCAACGACTCGACGGCAATCCCAGGCTCAATCGCCCGTTTGCGACGCTCGATCGAATGGACGGCGACAGGATCGCCGCGATCAGGAAAGAGTCGAACAAGTTCCTCGCTTCTCTCGAGCCCTGGAAGAAAGCTGCCTGATGACGGATGTAATCTGGGTTACCGGCGCCAGCAAAGGCATCGGGCGGGCACTCGCGATCGAGCTTGCCTCGCGAGGCGCTGTTGTCGTGGCGAGCGCGCGCTCGGCGGATGAACTCGACAAGCTGTCGCAGGAAGCCTCGAACCTCAAGGGTTCGATCGAGGGATACGCCCTCGATGTGACCGATCTTGCAGCCGTGACCGACGCGGTCGGCGCCATCGAGAACCAGCATGGCACGATCAAGACAGCTATTCTCAATGCCGGCACCCACCAGCCCGTCGAGCCCGCGAAATTCGCCGTCGACGATATGCGTAAGCTCTACGAGCTCAATGTTTTCGGTACCGCCAACTGCGTCGAGGCTGTGCTCAAGCCGTACCTCCAAAGGAATAGCGGGAGGCTCGCCATCGTTGCCTCGGTCGCCGGATATGGCGGCCTGCCCACGTCCGCCTATTACGGCTCGAGCAAGGCTGCCCTGATCAATCTCGCGGAAACCTTGAGGCTCGATCTGGCCAAGACCGATATCGTCGTCCAATGCATCAATCCGGGCTTCGTCAAGACCCCGTTGACCGACAAGAACGAATTCCCGATGCCGTTTCTGATCGAGGCCGAAGTCGCGGCGAAGCGGATCGCCGATGGTCTCGAAACCGGACGATTCGAGATCGCCTTTCCCCGGCCGTTCATCGCCGTCATGAAGTTGCTCGGTCTGCTCCCCTATAGCCTTTATTTCTGGGCGATATCGAGACAAACCGGCAGTGCGAGAAGCTAGAGACTATCCTGCGGCAAGCTGCATGTCAGGTCGAACGAAGTCAGCCTGTTCGGCGGCGTCGACCCGCTGGAAGAAGATGACGACCTCGCCGATGGTAATGCCGTATTTCGACACCCGGCTCTTGTTCATCAACACGCCATTGGGCTGAAGCAGCATCAAGTCGATGAAATGAACCTGCATCTCGCGACCGTTCATCTTGAGATTGATGTCATATTCCATCCGCATGGCACGGCCTTCCACCGTCACCAGTGCTGTACCGATGACGTCGCTAGCAGAACCCTGGAATGTGTTCGGGCCGATCTTGGTCAAGGTCCAGGTGCGGGTGTCTTCCGCGCCATCGTTATAGGAGAAAATCTCCTCTAGCGTAAGGACATCTCCTTCGACTGTGCCTTGCGTCGACACAGAAAATTCGCGGCGGATCTTGCCGAACCTGTCCTGAAAAAATCCCCAGGCACGGGTTTCTCCGGCGAAAAATTCCTCCGGCTTGAACTCCGGATTCGTCCCTGCATAGTCCTCTATATTCATACTTGAACACCCCAATAGAAAGAGGGCGATCCCGAGCGTTAATAATCGCCATGGCCGGGCCAATTGACTTAAGCTCCTTCCGCCTGACGGATCTCTTCCCTTAGATCGCGCTGTGTTTTTGCGTCGATTTCGAAGCCCCGCACCAAAATGGTTGCAACTCCCTTAAAGAGTACGGGAACGAGACCGTAGAGGATTGCCAGACCGAGCAATTGATTGTCGCCGTTCGCACCTTCGGTCTTGAAGCCGATCAGCTCCAGTGTCGGGAAGGCCAGACCGACCGCGCACGCCAGCGCCAGCTTGGTCGCCATGCTCCATATGGCGAAGAAGAGCCCGGTGCGCCGCCGCCCCGAGCGGAGCCGGTCGAGGTCGACGACATCGGCCTGCATCGCCGATGGCAGGGCCAGATCGGCGCCGAGGCTGAGGCCCGAAAGGGCGCAAATAATGCCGAACAGGATAACATCGCCCTTGCCGAGCCAGGGCACCCAAACGAAGATTGCGCAGGCCCAGAGCATCGACGCCATCCAGGCCCGGTGTTTGCCGATGCTGCGGCTCAGCCATAGCCAGAACGGCACGGCGAGCACGCCGCTGCCGAAATAGATCACGAGCAGGATGCCGGATTGCGACGACGCGTTCAGGACATGGGTGACGAACAACAGGAAGAGCGTGGCCGGCAGACCGTTGGCGATGCCGTTGAGCAGGTATGCCAGAACAAGCCGCTTGAAGGGCCGGTTCTGCCAGGCTGTCTTCAGACCTTCCTTGAATCCGACCTGCTTTTTCTGGACGTACTGGGTGTCGGGCAGGGCGATCAGCAAGGGCACCAGCGTCAGCGGCAGGCCGATAGCGACGACCGCAAAGATCAGCCTGAGCGCTTCGCCCGAGCTGGGCTCGACCCCGGTGAGTGCGGGAAGTGCCGCGGCCAGCATGATGCCCACAATCACCAGGCCCTCCCGTACCGAGGTGATCCGGGTGCGTTCATCGTAGTCGCCGGAAAGTTCCGCACCCCAGGCGGCATAGGCCAGGAGGATGGCGGTCCAGGCAAGATAGGCGAGCGAGGACCATAGAAAGAGATAGATCGCAGTGGCGCTGTCGCCCGGCACGAACAGCATATAGCTCGAGAAGAGAAGCAGCGGGGCCGCCAGTGCCAGCCAGGGACGGCGCTGACCGTATCGGCCCTTGGTGCGATCGGAAAGTTCGCCCAGGAGCGGGTCCGTGAACGTGTCGATCACCCGCGCCAGAAGGAGAACGGCGCCGACGCTTGCGAGGCCGAGGCCGAGATGCTCCGCATAAAATGTGGGCAGATAGACGTAGAGCGGCAGATTGAGGGCGGCGAGCGGCACGGCGAGGCCGCCATAGATCATGACCTTCGGCCAGGAGAGCGGTGCCGGTCCTGCCTCGGTCGGACTATTTGACGAGTTCAGCGCGCGCGCCCGGACGATGGTGCGACTACGAATTGCGACACCTCGGTCGCCCCATTCGTGAAACCGGTCTCGCAATAGCAAAGGTAGTAGCGCCAAAGCCTCCTAAACGTCTCGTCGAAGCCCTGCGCTTCGAGGTCGCGCCAACCGGCTTCGAACCGTTCAAGCCACAGCCCCAGCGTGCGGGCATAGTCGGCGCCGAAGCTATGGCGGTCCACGATTTGAAGGCGGGCCGCCGACAGCACCCCTGCCAGTGCGGAAGGTGAAGGCAGCATGCCGCCTGGAAAAATATAGCGCTGAATGAAGTCGGGGCCGCCTCTGTATTCGTCGAAATGCTCATCGTCGATCGTGATGATCTGAAGCCCGGCCCGGCCGTCGGGCTTCAGCCGCTCTCGCAGCTTCGAGAAGAAAGCCTGCCAGTATTCTTCGCCCACGGCCTCGAACATCTCGATCGAGGCGATCCGGTCGAAGCTCCCTTCGATGTCGCGATAGTCCTGCAATCGAACCTCGATACGATCCTCGAGGCCGGCATCGCGAACCCGGCGGCGGGCCAGATCGAGCTGCGCTTTGGAGACGGTAACGGCCGTGACCTCGGCGCCGAATTCCTTGGCCGCCAGAATAGCGAAACCGCCCCAGCCGCAACCGATCTCGAGCAGTTTTTGGCCGGGCCTGAGATCGATTCTTCGGCAAAGTTCGCGGTACTTGGCGAGTTGGGCCGCCTCCAGGTCCGCAGCGCCGCTGCCGAAATAGGCGGAGGAATAGGTCAGCGAGGGATCGAGCCAGGCTGCATAGAAATCATTGCCGAGATCGTAATGGGCCCTGATGTTGCGGCGGCTGCCGGCGCGGCTGTTGCGTCGCAGCCAGTGCAACGCGCGGCCGCCGGCGCGGCTCAGCGCGTTGCCATGATAGTTCTCGACCCAGCTCTTGCGGTTGCGGTCGAGCAAAACGAGCAACCTTGCGAGGTCCGGCGTATCCCAGTCGCCGTCGATGTAACTTTCGGCGAAGCCGATAGCGCCGCGCATGATGAAACGCCTGACGAAGCGTGTGTCCCGGATCTCCATGGTAGCATTGAGTTCGGGCTCGATGGTCCCAGGAAAGAAATGCTCGGCGCCATCGGGCATGGTTACCCGCAAGGTGCCTGTGGTGTGGCGCGAGCCCAGGGCAAGAACCAGGGCTTCTTCGAACCTGCCGCCCCGCCGCATATAGCGCTTTCGCGGTGACCCGAGCCTAGTTTTGAGGAGCGTTTGATTTGCCATTACCCGGTCCCTGGATTGATTCGTTGACGGTCGAAAAGGCGCTTGGGGTAGTATTTGGCACCTTTGAGCCACAGCCGGAACGCTTCGAAATGGATGCCGGCAATGACTTTCGCGGTCAAAAAGCCGGTTCGAACGACTGCCTGAAGCAACTGCATGTCGCTCAAAGTCTGCCGCTCGCCGGTTTGCACCGCCACCATTCGATTGCCGGCTTCGTCGCTGAAATCAATGGAAATGAGCAGGTTCCGTCCGGGCCGCCTGGTGGTGAAGCGGTAGCTTCCCGACACGTCCATGAAGGGCGAGACGTAGAATTCCTTGGCGCAACGATGCCTCAACGTTTCGGACCTGGCGTGACCGGCAACGTCGAAGACGTAGCAATGCTGCCCGCCGAAGGTGTTCTTGACCTCGTAGATGACGGCCCGGAGCGAGCCCTCGCCATCCTCGCAGAAATAGGCGCTGAGTGGATTGAAGACGTAACCGAGCACGCGCGGGAAACTGAGCAACAGGATGCGGGGCCGTTCCAGAAGAATGCCGGCGGCTTCGAGTGTCGCCAGGACCCAAGGTTTCAGCTCGGTCCCGTCCCTTGGGCCATGGTCGCGATTGTCGAAGCTGACGAGATTGCGCCGTTGTAGCGAGAACCACCGAAGCTTGCGATCGAGGCTCGCCAGTTCATCGAGATCGATGAGCAGGGAGAAAACCGAATAGACGAACCGGTGATCGATCGGCGAACGGCGATGATGCATCACCGAACCAAGATAAATAGCGGAATTCATCGGATCAGGAGGGAAGTGCCGCTGCCTGATCGGGAAAGGCCATGGCACCTGAGCTCCGCTTGGGAGACAGGTCTTCCCAGGGAACCCGCGCGCCCAGGGCTCGTGCCGCATCGAGCGCCGATACTAGCCCGTCTTCGTGAAAACCATAGCCTAGCCAGGCGCCGGCGAACCAGACCCGGTCCTGTCCCTGCAGTTTCTTCAGCGCCGTCTGGCCGGCATGCGCCTCGCTATCGAGGACCGGATGATCGTAGTCGAAGCGGGCGAAAACCTTGGAAGGGTCGGGCTCCTCGAGGGGATTGAGGGTCACGAAAAGCGGACAATTCAAGTCGATATTCTGCAACAGGTTCATCCAATAGGTCGCGGAAACCCGCGTATCCTTGTGGTCGATCGAGGCGGCATTGGCAGCGGCGTAGTTCCAACTCGCCCAGACAGCACGGCGTGTCGGCATGAGTTTGGCGTCGCGATGCAGGATGGCATGATTGGGCTGGAAGCGAATTGCCGCAAGCGCCTGCTTCTCGGCCTCGTTGGCATCGGCAAGCAGATCCAGACATTGATCGGCATGGCAGGCGAGAACGATCTGGTCGAAACGCCTGGTCTCGCCATTCCTGTCGACCAGTTCGATACCGTCATCCTTGCGCCGGACCGCGCGCGGTCGGTGTTCGAGTTCGATACGTCCGAGCAGAGGTGCTGCAAGTTTCCGCACATAATTGATCGACCCGCCCGTGACGGTGCGCCACTGCGGATGCCGGCCGATATCCAAAAGCCCGTGATTGGCGAAGAAACGCAGAAAACTTGCGCTGGGGTAATCCAGGATCTGGGCGCAGGGGGCCGACCAGATCGACGCCGCCATCGGCAGCAGATAATAATGTCTGAAGCTTTTGGTGAACCCATGGGTATCGAGGAACTGCAGCAGTGTCTCGCCCTGGCTGTCGTTGCGCTGCAGGGCGGCCTTGCCGAGGCGGCAGAAGCGTCCGAAATCCTTGATCATGTGCAGGAAAGAAGGCCGGAACAGGTTGCGCTTTTGCGCAAAAAGGGAAGAGAGGGCGCTGCCGGCATATTCGATGCGGCCGCCGTCGATGCTGGCGGAAAACGACATATTGCTGGCTTCGGTCGTGACGTTCAGATGATCGAACAGCCGCACCAGATTCGGATAATTAGGCTCGTTGTAGACGATAAAGCCGGTGTCGACGTCGATCCTGACGCCATCATAGTCGATGGTCGCCGTGTTGCTGTGTCCGCCGATGCGCGCCGATTTTTCGAAAACAGTGACATCATGGCGGGCACTCAACAACCAGGCGGTTGTCAGACCTGAAATTCCAGTACCGATGACGGCAATACGCAAGCTTATGCTCTCCCGAACATTTTACGATCCGAGGGTGAATAATGTAACGATGCGATCGGAGATAGGGGTGGCGATCGCAGGACGCGGGGGAGGACGAACCTGCGACCGCCGAGCCGAAGTCTTGTGACTGTCCGGCATTTGCCTATACGGAGGTTGTCCGCAGGTAGATCAGCGTCGCAGCGACTAAGGTGCGATCAAATACGCTCCCCGCCCTGCAGCGGCGAGAATCGAACCGGCAAGTAGCGCCGCTCGCGCAGCGATCCGTCCGCCCTGCGGGTCAAGACGGTGAGGAATTGCGGGCCGTCCGAGGGTCCCAAAGGTGCTACAATCCGGCCGTCCGGGGCCAGTTGAGCCAAGAGCGGCGAAGGCACCACGTCGATAGCTTCCTTGATCACGATAACGTCAAAGGGCGATTCCTCCCGCCAGCCGAAATAGCCGTCGCCCTGACGCACATGCGCATTGGCGACGCCCTGTGCCTTCAGGGCCGCCTGCGCGCTTCCGGCAAGTTCGGGGATCAACTCGACACTGAACACCTCGGCACCGAGTCTCGCCATGATCGCTGCGTGATATCCGGCCCCCGTCCCGGTCTCGAAGATCCGGTCATCCGGCTTGATTGCGGCAAGTTCCGTCATCAGCGCGACGAGAAAGGGGGCCGCGAGGTTCTGCTCCGGATGGATCGGCAACGGATAAGGCGCATAGGCATAGGGGCGCAGGATCTCCGGAACGAAGGCATGGCGCGGCACCGCTCTCATGGCGTCGAGCACGGCTGCGGAAATCGTCTCGACGCCGGTTGCCGCTGCCGTCAGCCTGGCTTCTTCGGCAAGCCAGGCCACCATCGCCTCACGTTCGATACGATAGGAATTCCGATCGTCGCCATTCTGCACCGGACCTGACTGTGCTCTGACGCCGTGAACCGGACCCGCGACCATGACTGCCAGTACCAAGAGAAAACCACTGAAAAGGCGCATGATCCGACCTCCGGAGGTAGAGTGAGCATCGCCGAAGGGATGGCTGCAAGCGCCCTTGCCGTTATGCCTTGGAACGGCGGGCGGTCTCAGGACAGGGAAAGCTTGCGCGATCGGCACAGAGGTTTGAAGAGGGATTCGACAAGGTCACGGGCCATGAGCAGATTTTTTCGCCATCAATTCGGAGGTCTGCCCAATGGCAGCGAACGTCAGTACGATAACCATCGTCGGAGCCGGGGCCTGGGGCACGGCACTGGCGCAGAGCATCGCCCTGGGTGGCGGCGTGCCGTTGCTTTGGACCCGCGATCCTGCTCAGGCCCGGCTCATGCGGGAGACCCGGACCAATCCCCGCTATCTCGAGGGCGTCGAACTCCGCCCGGAAATCGCCGTGACCAGTGAGGCGGCCGACCTCGCCGCGGCCGATGTGATGCTGCTGGCCGTTCCCGTCCAGACCATGCGCGAAGTCCTAGGCGACCATTCTTTCACCGCTCCGGTCATTGTCAGTTGCGGCAAGGGGCTGGAACGCCGGTCGGGGCAGCGGCCGACCGAAGTCATTCGGGCGTGCCGTGCCGGAGTCGAAGCGGCCGCCTTGAGCGGTCCGTCCTTTGCGGGCGAAGTGGCGCGAGGCCAGCCCACCGGGCTCAGTCTGGCAAGCGACAGTCTCGCCACGGCCCGGCGGCTGGCGTCGACGCTCGGCCATGCGCACCTTCGCCTCTATCCGAGCGACGATCTGATCGGTGTCGAACTCGGCGGCGCTCTCAAGAATGTCCTGGCGATCGCGGCTGGGGTCGTCATGGGAATGGACCTCGGCGAGAACGCCCGGGCCACGCTGATCTGCCGAGGTCTTGCGGAGATCACGCGGCTTGCAGTCGCCGAAGGGGCGCGCGTCGAGACCTTGATGGGACTTGCCGGCCTCGGCGACATCCTGCTGACCGCAACCAGCCTGACCTCGCGCAATACCCGTCTGGGGTTCGATCTGGCCCGGCATCGCCGGACCTCGAACGATCTCGCCGAGGGACGGCACACGGCAACGGTCGCCTGCGCTCTGGCCGACAAGCATGGGCTGGAGATGCCGGTGACCCAAACCGTCCGGAACGTCATCGAGGGCAATCTGGACATCGATGCGGCAATCGAAGACCTGCTCAGCCGACCCTTGCCGGAGGTCGAATTGTCGGTGCCTGCAAGAGCCGGTTGACTATGCCACCATCGCGCGTGCGGCATCGCGCCAGGCCATCAAATCGACGGGCCCGCGCGCATCGATCTTATCTCGAATGGCTTCGATCTCACCCTCGTCGAGCCGGGCCAGATCGTCGATCGAGGCGATACCGACTTCACCGAGCTTGCCGGCAAGCACCTTGCCGATGCCCTTGATCTGCGTAAGGTCGGAAGCAGGCGTGAGAGTGACTCGCGGTGTCGCGTCGGTCGCGGGTTCGCTTCGAAGCGATACACCTTCGACGGCGCGATGCTCCGCAAGATCGGACTCCATCGTCTTTTTTTCCGTATCCTGCGACGTCATTTGCTCCTGAAGATCGCGCAGCTTCGTCTTGGTTTCCTCATGAGCGGCATCGGCACGCTTCACCTCGGCTTCGATATGCTTGAGTTTGCGCTCCCAGCCTTCCGAGACTTCCTGGAGCTTCCGGACGCCGCGTTGTTCCGCCAGATACCAACCGACAGCGCCGCCGATGATGAGCCCGGCGAGCAAAAGTAAGAGGATCTCCATCGTTCACGCTCCCTCGTCAAAGGACCCATTTCATGGCCAGCCGGCTTTCGAACAATTGCAACTCGAACTTTCTATTCGATTAACGCCCTGAATGTCAGCTTCATCTATGCCCGAATATAGCTGGCGTCGCCTTCTGGCGACTGTCTGGCCCCATGTGTGGCCCAAGGATAGCGCGGCCTTGCGGACCCGGGTCGTTGGCGCACTGGTGCTGCTGATATCGGCAAAGCTGATCAATATTCTCATCCCGTTCTTCCTCAAAGCCGTCGTCGACGGTCTCGGCCAGCAAGGCGCCTTGATCATCCCGCTCGGCGCCGTGCTGGCTTATGGAGGTGCCAGGCTAGGCAGCGCGCTCTTCGCCAATCTGCGGGACGCCGTATTCGCCCGTGTCGGCTATCATGCGGGCCGCCTGCTGGCACTCCGGACCTACAAGCATCTCTTCCAGCATTCGCTCGGCTACCATCTGCAGCGGCGGACCGGCGAACTGGCGCGCGCGATCGAGCGCGGCGTCAAGGCGTTGAGTTTTCTCCTGCGCGTGGCTCTCTTCAATCTCATCCCGACCCTGTTCGAGTTCACCCTCGTAATCGGCATCCTGCTCGCCCGCTATCCCTGGAGTTTCGCTCTCATCACGTTCCTGACGATCGTGAGCTACGGCACCTTCACGATCATGACCACCGAATGGCGCTCGAAATTTCGAAGGCAGATGAACATCGAGGACAATCAGGTCGGCGCACAGTCCGTCGACGGGTTGATCAATTACGAGACGGTCAAGTCCTTCACCAACGAGGAATTCGAGGCGCGGCGGCTGGATGCCAGCCTCGAGCGCTATGAACTCGCGGCGGAACGGTCCGAGATCAGTCTGGCCACGCTCAATGCGGGGCAGGCGGCGATTATCGCCATCGGCATCACGGTCATCATGGTCGAAGCGGCGCGCCGGGTCGTTACGGGCGAACTCACAGTCGGCGATGTGGTCTTGGTCAACGCCTTCATCCTGCAGCTCTATCAGCCCCTGAACTTCCTCGGCGTGGCCTATCGTGAGATCAAACAGGCGGTGATCGATCTCGAGAACATCGATGGCATCCTTGTTCTGCCGCCGGAGATCCAGGATGCTCAACATGCGAGGACCTATCGGCCCAAGGGCGGCACCGTGCGGTTCGACGCTGTCTCCTTCGCCTACGACCGACGCCGGTCGATCCTCGATCGGGTGTCGTTCTCCATTCCCGCCGGCCGGAAGCTGGCGATCGTCGGGCCTTCGGGCGCCGGGAAGTCGACGATAGTGCGCCTGCTTTTCCGCTTTTACGACGTTCAGGATGGCCGGGTCTTGGTCGACGGCCAGGATGTCCGCGACCTGACCCAGATCTCGCTGCGCCAAGCGATTGGCGTCGTGCCGCAGGACACGGTTCTCTTCAACGACACGATTGAAGCCAATATCGCCTATGGCCGGCCGGGTGCTCCCCGTGCGGCGATCATCGAGGCCGCGCAAACCGCGCAGATTCACCATTTCATCGAGACCTTGCCGGATGGCTACGATACCGTTGTCGGCGAGCGCGGTCTGAAACTTTCGGGCGGCGAAAAGCAGCGGGTCGCCATCGCCCGGGTCATGCTGAAGGATCCGGCGATCCTGATCCTCGACGAGGCGACCTCGGCCCTCGACACGCGGACCGAGCAGGCCCTGCAGGAAGCGCTCGGCCGGGCGGCCGAGGGGCGAACTACACTGGTCATCGCGCATCGTCTGTCGACCGTGGTCGATGCCGACACGATCGTTGTCATCGAAGGCGGCCGGGTCGTCGAACGCGGCACCTATGCTGCGTTGTTGCAGACCGAAGGGCCTTTCGCCGAGATGTGGCGGCGGCAGCAGCAGGCGCCTCCGGATATGGAGCCTATGGCGCAGCCGGCAGAGTGAGGCGGACCAGCAGCCCGCCGCCGGCCCGATCCTCGAGTACGATCTCGCCGCCATGGCCCCGGACGATGCTGCGGGCGACGGCGAGGCCGAGGCCGGCGCCGCCGGTATCGCGTGATCGCGACACTTCGAGTCGATAGAAAGGATCGAACACGCGCTCCCGTTCCTCCGCCGGAATGCCAGGCCCGCGATCGCCGATCTCGATGGCGATCGATGCCGCACGCTCGATCATCGTCACCTCCGCCACGTCGCCGTAGGCGAGGGCGTTCTGGAGCAGATTGTCGAGTGCCCGCCTGAGCGCGACGGGCCGACAACGAAGAACGAGATGATCGGGGCCGTGGTATGAAACCTCATGGCCTTGATCGCCGAGATCGTCGAGAGCGGTGCGCACCAGGGCTGCGAGATCGGTCGATATCATCGCTTCCCGGAGCGCTTCGCCTCGCGCGAAATCCAGGCTGGTTTCCAACATGATGTGCATGTCGTCGAGATCTCGGGCGGCCTTCTGACGCTGCTCGTCATCCTCGATGAACTCGGCGCGCAGGCGCAGGCGGGTCAGCATGGTGCGCAGATCGTGGCTCAGTGCCGCGAGCATGATGGTGCGATCGTTGAGGTGCCGTTTGAGCCGCTGCTGCATCAGATTGAAGGCCCGGGCCGCCGCCAGCACCTCGCTCGGCCCGGTTTCGGGAAAGGGCGGGGTCTCCAGATCCGTCCCCAGGCGCTCGGCATGGCTTGCGAGCTCCCGCAGCGGCCGCGCCAGCCTCCTCAGCGCCAGGAAGGCGAGCAGCGAGAGGATCAGGAATGTGGCGCCGATCCAGAGCACCATCCGCGCCGCCCACCAGATCGAAGGCTCCTCCGCCGGTAGCCGGAAGAGGACCCATGTGCCGTCCCGGAGCATGGTTGCGATTTCGATTTTTCGTTGGCTTGGCAGAAGGTCCGGCGGCGCGGTCGGCGACCCGGTCCTCTCGAGGTCGGGGATATCACGCGGTATTCTCCTGGGCGCTATCTGCACATGCCGTTCCTGATCGACGGTTCGAAGCCGAACCTCGCGTCCCCGAAACGGGCTCCCGGGCGACGTTAACGCGCGGGTAAAGCGCCTTATCGAGCGGCCGCGCTCGCCCTCTTCGAATGGGGCGTCCTCGAAAACCGCCATGCCGAGGGTCGGACTGTTGACGGCAAAGACGATCAGGCCGCGATCCTGGGGCGAGCTGCTTTCGACCAGCAGCAGGGCCGCGGCCATCCGATGGCGGATCGAGAACGCCAGCAGCCGGCCGCTGTCATGCGCCTCGGACCAGAGGAAAACGCCGAGGGCCAGCAATTGGATCAGCAGGATGACCCCGACAACGATCACGCCGATGCGCGCAATCAGGGCCTTGGGCAGCAGTGAGCGCAAGCTAATGCCCGGGACTGCGTTGGACGTCGCTGACCAGGATGTAGCCGCCGCCGCGTATGGTCTTGATCAGGTCCGGGTCTTTCGGATCGGCTTCGATCTTCCGGCGCAGACGGCTGAGCTGGACATCGACGCTTCGATCGAAGGGCTGGGCCTCGCGGCCTCGGGTGAGGTCGAGCAACTGATCCCTGTTCATCACCCGCTGCGGCCGGTCGAGAAAGGCCATCAGCAGGTCATATTCGCCGGTACTAAGCGGCACGACGGCGCCCTCGGGATTGCGCAGTTCGCGGCTGGCCGGATCGAGCGACCAGCCGCTGAAGCGATAATGATCGAATGAGGCAATCGGCTCCGGCGCCGACCGCCGCAGCACCGCCCGGATCCGTGCGAGCAGTTCGCGGGGATTGAACGGCTTGGTCACATAATCGTCGGCGCCGAGCTCGAGACCGATGATGCGATCGGTCTCCTCGGCGATGGCTGTGAGGAAAATGATCGGCAGGCTCGAGCCGGCGCGCAATCGCCGGCATAAATTGAGGCCGTCCTCGCCCGGCATCATGATATCGAGCACCAGCAGGTCGAAGCGGCCATTGTCGATCATCTTCGAGGCCTGGGTCGCGTTCGCCGCAGTATCGGCACGATAGCCATGCTGGCGCAGGAAGCGCTGCAGCAGATCTCGGATTTCCCTGTCATCGTCGCAAACGAGCAGGTGAGGTGGCTGGTCCATGGCTTTCTCTAGCAGAGCATCGAGCCCTGCCACCGGCGGATTTGTAACAAATCTTAACGCTGGCCCCGGCCGCAACAAATTGTTGCCGAAATCCATCACATGATAGATCTGAGGGGAACTTGCGTTCGTGGAGAACACCGTGTCCGAAGAGACGATCGCCCTGGCCTCCGATCATGGCGGGTTGGAACTGAAATCCTTGCTGGCAGGGAGCTTGAGAGAACGTGGCTTTGTTCCGCTCGATCTCGGCACCCATGACGTAAGCTCCGTCGACTACCCTGATTATGGACGGGCCATGGCCGAGGCGTTGGCCGAAGGCAAGGCCAGGCGCGGCGTGATCATCTGCGGCACCGGCATCGGCATCAGCATGGCGGCGAACCGGTATCCGCACGTCCGGGCTGCCGTTTGCCACGATGTCTCGACCGCAAGGCTGGCGCGCGAACACAACGATGCCAACGTGCTGGCCCTGGGGGCCCGGATCGTCGGGCCGGTCGTCGCTCTCGATTGCCTGACGGCATTCTTGGAGACGCCGTTCGCCGGCGGCCGCCATGCGCGGCGTGTCGAGAAGCTGGGCTGAGCCCGTATGAGATGTCCCTTCTGCGGTTCCGAAGATACTCAGGTGAAGGATTCCCGTCCGGTCGAGGACAGCACCTCGATCCGCAGGCGGCGGCAGTGCGGCAGTTGCGGTGCCCGGTTCACCACTTTCGAGCGGGTTCAGTTGCGGGATCTTTTCGTCGTCAAGCGGGACGAACGGCATGTCCCGTTCGATCGCGACAAGGTGGCGCGCTCGATCCGTATCGCCACCCGCAAGCGCGGCATCGATGACGAGCAGATCGAGAAAATCGTGAACGGCATCGTCCGTCGCATTGAAACCAGTGGCGAGACCGAAATACCCTCCAAACGGATTGGCGAACTGGCCATGGAGAGCCTCGCCGAGCTCGACGAAGTCGCCTATGTGCGCTTCGCCTCGGTCTATCGGGATTTCGCGAACGCCCGGGATTTCGAGGAATTCATCGGCCGCTTGCATCAGGCTGAAGAGCCGGGCGCATGACCGATCCCAGAGACGAACGATGGATGCGGCTGGCGCTCGGCCTTGCGGCGCGCGGTCTCGGCCGCGTCTGGCCGAACCCTGCTGTCGGCTGTGTCATTGTCAGGCGCGACGACGCCGGTCGGGACCGCGTGGTCGGCCGTGGCTGGACCCAGCGGGGCGGGCGGCCTCATGCGGAGACGGAAACCCTGAAGGCGGCGGGCGAAGCCGCGCGCGGTGCTACGGCCTATGTCTCGCTCGAGCCCTGCGCGCATCAAGGACATACCGGACCCTGCGCGAAGGCGTTGATCGAGGCCGGCATTGGCCGGGTGGTTGCGACAATCGAGGACCCCGATCCGAGAGTCTCGGGAGCGGGTCTCCGGATGCTTCGCGACGCCGGCGTCGAGGTCGAAAGCGGCTGTCTAGAGGCTGCTGCGAAGGATCTTAACGAAGGCTTCCTGCTGCGGGTCGCGAGGCAGCGGCCCTTGGTATCGCTGAAACTTGCCTTGTCGCTCGATGGAAGGATCGCTGCCGGCGACGGCCGCAGCAAATGGCTCACCGGAGACGCGGCCCGCAATGTCGTCCATTGGCTGAGGGCGACGCATGACGCCGTCCTGGTCGGCAGCGAAACCGTCCTCGCCGATGATCCGCAGCTGACCTGCCGCCTCTCCGGTCTCGAGGACCGGTCGCCGATCCGCATCGTTGTCGACCGGCGCCTGCGCATCCCGATCGGCTCGCGGCTGGTCGACAGTGCCGGTG
The DNA here is from genome assembly GCA_041750975.1 of Geminicoccaceae bacterium. Lineage (GTDB taxonomy): Bacteria > Pseudomonadota > Alphaproteobacteria > Geminicoccales > Geminicoccaceae > JBGSYN01. The sequence goes on from JBGSYN010000103.1 coordinate 47,029, forward strand.
CCGTGCCCTTGTGGATCTTCACCGGCCTCGACGCCGCAGAGCGGGCTGCAGACGTGCTGCATCGGGTCGGTGCCGAGGTCTTTCGCCTGAGTGCCGAGGCCATGGGCGATAGAATGATGGCGCATGTCCTGCTCAGGCTTGGCGAGCGGGGCATCACCCGCCTTCTGGTCGAAGGCGGATCGAGGGTGGCGGGAGCGCTCCTGGCCGCCGATCTGGTCGATCGGCTTTATCTTTTTCAAGCACCTGTCATGCTGGGCAGCGACGCGCTTCCCGCATTCGATCTCAAGGGCCTCGGCGCACCGGACCAGGCGCCGCGCTGGCGGCCGGTTGCCGAACGGCATCTGGGCGCCGATCTCTTGCGGGTGTATGAGCCAAGCCGCGAGACTGGAATCTGAACCTTGTTCACCGGCATCATCCAACATCTTGGCAGCGTCATCGAGATCGAGGGCAGGGCTGACCGTGACCTCTGGATCGAGACCGATTTACCGCTCGAGGCGCTTGCAATCGGCGCCTCGGTCGCCCATTCGGGCGTGTGCCTGACGGTGGTCGAGAAGGGTGGGAGCCGCTATCGGGTTCAGGCTTCATCGGAAACCCTGGCGCGGACGACCCTCGGGAAATGGCGGAGCGGAACGCCGATCAATCTCGAAACCTCGCTTCGCATGGGCTCCGAACTGGGCGGCCATATCGTCTTCGGCCATGTCGATGCCGTGGCTGCGATCGATGCCATTGAGCCTCTGGGGGAAAGCTGGCGCTTGCGGATCGCCCTGCCGCCGGTCCTGGCGCCGCTGGTCGCGGTGAAGGGATCGATCGCCGTCGATGGCATTTCCCTGACCGTGACAGCGGTTTCGGCGACGACATTCGAGACCGTCATCATTCCGCACAGCTTCGAGGTCACGACCCTGCGCCATCGGCAAGTCGACGATCTGGTCAATCTCGAGGCCGATATGCTGGCCCGCTATGTCCAGCGCCAGATCGGCTTCGCCCAGAACTCCCTCCCCTATGCCTCCGCCGAAGGGTTTTGACCCTGTGCCGTTTTCCGACTTTCTGAGCTCGATCGAAGATGTCCTGGAAGATGCGCGCAAGGGCAAAATGTTCATCTTGGTCGATGACGAGGCGCGCGAGAACGAGGGCGATCTCGTCATTCCCGCCGAGTTCGCCACCGCCGATTCCGTCAATTTCATGGCCAAGCACGGCCGCGGTCTGATCTGCTTGGCACTCACCCGCGAGCGCTGCGAGCATCTGGGCTTGCCGCTGATGGCGCAGGGCAACGAATCCCGGATCTCCACCGCTTTCACGCTCAGCGTCGAAGCCCGTGAGGGGATCACCACCGGCATCTCGGCTAAGGATCGGGCGCGGACGATCGAGATCGCGATCGACCCCAAATCGGTGCGGCACGATCTGGTGACACCCGGCCACGTGTTCCCGCTGATGGCGCGCGACGGCGGGGTGCTGGTCCGGGCCGGCCATACGGAGGCCGCGGTCGATCTGGCGCGGCTTGCGGGTCTCAGTGCGGCCGGCGTGATCTGCGAAATCATGAACGACGACGGCACCATGGCGCGGCTGCCCGATCTCGTCGCCTTCGCCCAGTTGCACGGCCTCAAGGTCGCCAAGATCGCCGATCTGATCTCCTATCGTCTGCGCCACGACCGTCTCGTCGAAGCCGACCTCACCACCAATTTCAACAGCCGATTCGGCGGCGATTTCCGAATGCAGGTCTATGTCAACGTCCTCGACGGGGTCGAACATGTGGCACTCGTCAAGGGCGATGTCGCAACCGACGAGCCCGTTTTGGTGCGCGTGCATGCGGTCAATATCCTCGAGGATCTGCTTGGCGAAGGTTCGAGCGGCCGCGGCGACGAACTGCGCCAGGCGATCCGAATGATCGGTGAAGCCGGCCGCGGCGTGGTCTTGATCTTGCGCGAGCCTTCGGCCAAGACCATCTCCGAAAGGATCCTGTCTTCGATGGGCCACGCAACCGAGCCGCAACGAGGCTTGCGTGTCTATGGCATCGGCGCTCAGATCCTCACCGATCTTGGGGTTCGCTCGATGATCCTCCTGTCGAATTCCGGACGCACCATCGTCGGCCTCGAGGGCTATGACCTCAAGGTCGTCGAAACCCGTCCGATCACACCGGGCTGACAATGGCTTCAACAATTCTCATCGTCGAAGCGCGGTTCTACCCGCATGTCAACGACATGCTGCTGGCCGGCGCCAAAACGGCGCTCGAAGCCGCGGGCGCGCCGGTGGAGCTTATCGCCGTGCCGGGAGCGCTCGAGGTGCCGACGGTGATCGCCCTCGCGCACGAGCATGGCGGCTATGCCGGGTTCGTGGCACTCGGCTGTGTCATCCGCGGCGAGACCACCCATTACGAGCTGGTCGCAGGCGAAAGCTGCCGCGGTCTTGTCGATCTCGGGGCACGTCATGGCGTCCTCATCGGCAACGGCATCCTTACGGTCGAAAACGAGGCTCAGGCCCTGGTGCGGGCCGATCCGGCGCAAAAGGACAAAGGCGGCGATGCGGCGCGCGCGGTCCTTTCCCTGCTGGCGCTCAAGCAACGCTGGGCCGGTTTCCGATGACCCAACTTCCCCCCGCCAAGGCGCTCCCCGGCAAGCCGCGGCCGCCCAAGGCGCCGGAGACCCGGTCCCAGACGATCTCCCGAAGACGCACGGCCCGGTTTGCCGCGGTCCAGGCACTCTATCAGATCGATCTGAGCGGGCAGGCGGCAGATCTCGTCGTCGGCGAGTTCCTGAGCCACCGTCTGGCCGATATCCTCGAGCCCCTCGAAGACCGGGTGCGCTCGCCGCAGGTCGACGAAACCTGGTTCGCCATCGTCACCAACGGCACGACCAAGGCGCAGGCCCATCTCGATCCCATGATCCAGGCCTGTCTCGGCGCAACCTGGACCCTCGCCCGCTGCGGCTATCTCTTGCGGGCTTGTCTTCGCGCCGGCGCCTTCGAGCTGCAGCAGCGCACCGACGTGCCGGTCAAGGTTGTGATCGACGAATATGTAGAAATCGGTAATCTCTTCTTCGGCGGCAACGAGCCATCGCTGATCAATGCGGTGTTGGATCGGCTGGCGCCGCAACTTCGGCAAAGCGAGGCCGCGGTTTGACACTGGGCGAATTCGATTTGATCGACAGGATCTTCAAGCCGCTGGCAGCCGGGCACAGCGCGGCACTCGGCCTCGTCGACGATGCGGCCGTGCTGGATCCGCCGGCAGGCTGCGAGCTTGTCATCGCCAAGGATGCGATGGTCGAGAGCGTTCATTTCCTGCCCGACGATCCGCCCGATACCATCGCCGGCAAGCTCTTGCGGGTCAATCTCTCGGATCTCGCCGCCATGGGCGCCGATCCGCTCGGCTATCTGCTCGTCATCGCCAGGGCCCGGCGGACCGACGATGCGTTCTTGAGGTCCTTCGCCAAAGGTCTGGCACGCGATCAGGAACGCTTCGGCCTCACGCTGCTCGGCGGCGACACCGTCTCCACATCGGGACCCTTGAGCCTCTCCCTGACCATCATCGGCACCGTCCCCAAAGGTACCGCCATCCGGCGCTCCGGGGCTATGGCCGACGACCAGATCTGGGTCTCCGGCACCCTCGGCGATGCCGCCATCGGCCTCCGGCTGTTGAATGGCCTCGCCGCACCGGACGAAATCGGTCTGCCCCTGATCGACCGCTACCGCACCCCCCTGCCGCGGCTCGCCCTCGGCCAGGCGTTGCGCGGTCTCGCCACGGCTGCGATCGATGTCTCGGACGGCCTTCTCGCGGATCTCGGGCACATCGCCGAAGCCAGCGGCCTCGCTGGCGAAATCGAAGCCGCCGCACTGCCGCTGTCGGCAGAGGGCAAATCCATTCCGGGTGCAAGAATGTCGGCCCTCACCGGCGGCGACGACTATGAGCTTCTCTTCACGGTCCCGTCCGAGCGGGCCGGCGAACTCAAGGACCTCGCCCACGAGATCGACCTGCCCCTGACCCGCATCGGCAGAATGTCCGAAGGCAGTGGCGTCACCGTCCGTGACGAGGACGGCAACCCGATCAAAGCCGGCCCCTCCGGCTGGCAACACTTCTGAAGAGCCGCTCACCACAGCCTCCGATGATGCAACGGCACCTTCTCCTTGTGGTGCGCAACCGCGCGCTGCAGCGTCAGCTCAAGTGCTTGGGACAATAAATCGTTTGTGCATCTTTCTGCAGGAAGGTTTTCCGGGAGCAGCGCTGTTGGTGTGTGGGCCATTGCTCTGATTGGGCCGGTTGGTCCAGGGGCCGTCGGGGGTAAGTTCGGCGTGTTCGGAAGGGAAGGGGATGGATGATTTGCTGGGGTTCTGGTTCGCCGAGGCGACCGCCGCGAAATGGTTTCGCCCGGAGGACCAGGCGGCGTTCGATGCCGAGTTGGGGCAGCGGTTCGGCCATTTGATCGAAGATGCCGAGGCGGGCCGTCTCGAGACGTGGCGACAGACGCCGCGAGGGGCGCTGGCCCTCACCATCGTCTGCGATCAGCTGCCGCGCAATCTCCGCCGGGGCACGCCCGGGGCGTTCGCGCTCGATGCACGGGCGCGCGCGGCTGCGGCGGGGGCGATCGACGCAGGTTTCGATCGGGACATGATGATCACGGCACGGCTGTTTTTCTACCTGCCGTTCCAGCATGGCGAGACGTTGGACGATCAGGAGCGGTCGATGGCACTCCATGAAACCCTAGGCTGTCCGTTTTACCTGACTTTTGCCCGGCAGCATCACGTGATCATCGAGCGTTTCGGTCGCTTTCCGCACCGCAACGCCATTCTGGGGCGGGTCAGTACGGCGGCGGAGCTGGCCTTTCTACAGGAGCCGAATTCTTCATTCTGACGACGCCTGGAGCTGGGTCCGGGAGAGTGCCCGCGTCTGCTCGAGCCGATAGGCGGGATCGTCGATGATGCGATCGAGGAACGCCTCGAAATCGAGGCCGATCCCGAGGCGGCGATGGACAAAGCGCAGGGCCGCGGGCTGGCTCAGGATTGGCAGCGCGCAATTGCCGCTCCAGATCTCGGCGAGCCGGATCGGACGGCCGCGATACATGAGGGGGCCGCGAAGGCTCCGATAATAGTGGACGGCGGTCGCTTCCGCTTGCGGAGCGAGCGTCACGGCCGCCGGGACGATGGCCGCAAACTCGTAATTGGCGCCGAGGGCTTCGGTTTCATGCATCCGGGTCAATTGCGCCGCGGTGAGCCAGGTGACGAATACCCCGACGATGGCGCGCGGTTCGGGCCAGAGCATGGCCGGCAGCGAGCCATATTTCGAGAAGTGCGCCGAATAGACCACAGCATGGTCTCGAACGATCGCGTTCGTCACCGGAATACCCTCAGGACAGTCGCCGAATTTGCGCTGCAACTGAGCTGGCGAGCCGTTCGACCCGGCAGCGGCGACGGCGGTCCGTCCCTCGAGTATCAGGGGGCCGCGCTCGATCCTGCCGTTCCGATAGAGGTAGGCCCAGTGATGCTGATCGAAGGGATAGTTTGCTGCATGACGCACCCTTGCTACCGAGGCGCTCTCCACCGCAAGCTCAGGAGTTTCCTTTAAGACCATTGCCCGACACGTTTGTTTGCGGAGGCCTCCGCCAGAATTTTCGCTGGACAATCCATGGCAGTGCCCTTCTCAAGGACACCAGCATCGAGCAAGCGAGGCAAGCAGGAACTTGGGCGCTTTAAGAACTTTCCTATTGATCGGCTGCACCGCCTTGGCGGTGGTCTGCCGGCCGGATAGCGTCCAGGCGCAACCCGGGGAAGACAACGATCTCGTGATCGCGACAGGCAGTATCACCGGCGTCTATCATGCCCTGGCGAGTGCCATATGCCGCCTGCTCGTGCTCGAGGAAGAGGCGTCGGCGCCGCCTTGCGAGCCGGTGCCGACCCAAGGCTCGGTCGCCAACATCGCTCATTTGCGCTGGGGCAATGCCGATTTCGCGATCGTCCAAGCCGACCTCCAGGAAGAGGCCTATGTTGGCAACGAGCCCTTCCAGGGCCAACCCTTTACCGACCTCCGGCATGTGGCGACGCTTCATCCCGAGATGCTGACAATCCTGCAGCGGCCCGGGACCGATGTGGTCGGGGCTTTGGAGGGCCGGAGCGCCAGACCGCCCCGGGTGTTTCTTGGCGTCGGCGGCTCCGGCACGCGCGCCTTGGCTCGACTTGCCGCGGATTATGGCTTCGAATCGGGCAGCTTCGACCTCGTGACCAATGTCAGTTCCGCGCTCAGCGTTGACGCTCTCTGCGCCGGCCGCCTCGACGCGATTTTCTACCTCATCGGCCATCCCAACGATTTGACCAATCAGGCGACGCGACAATGCGGCGCCGAACTGGTTGCCGCGGACGGAGCGATCTCGGCGGAGGTTGTCGCCGAGGAGCGCCATTTCCAGAATGCCACCATTCCCGGCGGTCTCTATCCGGCGGCACCCGAAGACCTGGCGACGATCGGCGTTCGGGCGACCCTGGTCGCCAAAGACGACACGCCGGACGACCTCGTAAGTGCTGTTCTCAAGGCCTTGCACGATCACAACGATCAACTCCGGCGGCTGCATCTGGCGTTCGTCGAGATGGACCCGGACGACCTCGCCATGGCCTGCAATACCGCCCCTCTGCATCCTGCGGCGCAGCGCTTTTTCGATGAGCATGGCCTGGAGATGGCGCCATGCGCTTGATGCGAGGGTTCGTGTTGATCTGCCTGGCCCTGGGCCTCGCCCGCCCGGCGGCGGCCGAGTTTCTGGGCGCCTATGATTTCCCGTTCGTCAATCCGTTGGTCGCCACCGTCGTCGGCACGCCCGAAGCCTACCAGCTCGACGACCTGCCCACCTTCGAGGTCGGACGAAACTCCGAGCGGCTGGTCCTGCCGACACCGAAGGGCGATCCGATACCGGATGTGTTCTGGTACGATCAACGCGGTCTGAATTATGGCTATGCGTTCCAGCCCGGTCCGGCGCCGCTGGTCATACTCATTGCCGGAACCGGCGGCGGCTTCAATTCCGGCAAAACCGTCGAAGTCGGCCGCGTGCTTTTCGCCGGCGGCTATCATGTGTTGTCGATTCCATCGCCGACCTTCGCCAATTTCATTACCACGTCCTCGACCACGCATGTGCCGGGCCGCATGATGGATGACGCTCACGATCTCTACGAGGTCATGAAGCGCGCCTACTTGGAGATCGAGGATCGTATCGAGATCGAAAGCGTGCACCTCACCGGCTACAGTCTGGGCGGAATGAACACGGCGTTTCTCGCCAAGATCGATGCCGAGGAGAAATTCTTCAATTTCGGCCGCATTCTGGTCCTCAATCCACCGGTGAGCCTGATCAACTCCGTCATGATTCTCGACGGCATGTTGGACCGGCACGTCGAGGACAATCTTGAAGCCTATAACGCATTGCTGGACGATCTGTTCACGCAATTCGCACAAGTCTATTCGAGGGAAGAGTTCCTCGATTTAAGTGGAAACTTCGTCTTCCAGTTCTTCAAGGCCGCACAACCTTCCAATCGCGACCTCGAGATCGGTATCGGTCTCGCCTTTCGATTATCTTCGACCAACATGGCATTCGTTACCGATGTCATGACGCATTTCGGATATTTGGTGGAGCCGGCCACGATCCTCACGCCGACAACGTCGCTCACGCCTTACTTCCGCGCCGGCATGCTCAAGAACTTCAATACCTATTTCGAAGACCTTTATCTGCCGTTCTTTCAGCGGACGCAGCCCGGCTTCAGCCGCCAGGCGGCGATCCATGACGCCAGTCTCTATGCGATCGAGGATTTCCTGAAAAATGCGGACAATGTCGGGCTCATCACCAACGAAGACGACATCATTCTGGCACCGGGCGAGATCGATTATCTGAACGATCTGTTCGGCGACCGGGCCGCGATCTATCCGACCGGAGGCCATTGCGGCAATTATCTGCAGCGGGACGTAGCGAAGCGCATCATCGAATTCTTTCGGCAATGATGCGGCGGTTCGGCTCGAGGTTTGGATGGCGACTGGCGGTTTGTCTCGGGCTGCTCGGCGCCTTGGGCGCGTGCGCCGAAACGAATCCATTCGATGCGACACCGCAGAGCGTGCTCCTCCGGGAGGAAGCAAGCGATACGATCGAGCCGCTGCCGGCGACAGCCTCGATCGCCGACCCGTTCGAGCCCTTCAATCGCAGTGTCTACTATTTCAACGCCGATTTCGATCGTACGATCTTCCTTCCCGTGGTGACTGGCTACCGTACCGTGACGCCTGCATTCGTGCGCACGGGTATCGTCAATTTCTTCGGCAATCTGGGCGAGCTCCGCAATGGGCTTAACGGCCTGCTGCAGGCCCGCCCGCAGGTCGCCGGGCGCGCCGTGATCCGCTTTGCCGTCAACTCGACCGTGGGCTTGCTCGGTACCATCGATGTCGCGACCGATCTCGGTGTCGCCCAGGACAACCAGGATTTCGGCCAGACTCTCGGCAGATGGGGATCGGGGCCGGGGGCTTATCTGGTGCTGCCTTTCCTTGGTCCGTCGAGCATTCGCGATGCTTCCGGCACAGGTGTCGATCTCGCCACGGGCTTCTTTGTGCCGCCCCTCTCGACGGTCAACGGCGTGGTCTATCGGAATCCGGTGATTTACGCCCCCCAAGTCCTGAGCGAACGGGACCGTGTGAATTTCCGTTACTACGATTCTGGTTCGCCTTTCGAGTACGATATCGTCCGGTTTTTGTTCCTGAAGCAGCGCGAGCTTGCGATCGCGCGCTGATCGACGACGAAAACGTGGGTTTCGTTGCGTTGGAACCCTGGAACATGCCGCTTGGTTGACTACGTATGTTGCGTTGCAGCATTGATACCGCAGCGCAACATCATGGCACATACTCGAACCACGGCATTGCGCCGAAGGAGACACCAAATGGCAACCGACAAGCACGATCTCGACCAGACCCTCGACCGGTTCAATCAGATGACCCGCGAGCAATTGCGCAAGAACTTTGCGCTGAGCAAGGAAGCGCTCGACGCCATCGCCAAGCGCCGCGACGAGGCGGGCGATTTTGCCTCGTTCGATCAGCTCAAGGACATTCCAGGCCTTGACGATGCGACGTTCGGCAAGATCCATGCCTTCGGCGAGGAGCTGCACGCCAAGACCGATCAGGCCCTCGAAGTCGCCGGCGATCAGGTTCGGCACCAGGCGCATCGCTCGCAGGAGCTGTACGGTCTTTGGCTCAAATGCCTTAACGACCAGGTCCAGGCCAACCTCAATGTTATGAGCAAGCTGATCACCTCGTCCAAGCCGACCGACATGCTCGAGCGCCAGGGCGAGTTCCTCCGGGACACCCAGGAGCGCTGGATCGGCTACGCCAACGAGGTCACCTCCATGTCCCGTGAGGCCACCTCTGCCGAAGCCCATAGCGCGCGTCATTAAGGACCCGGCATGACCGAACCCGATACTCGGGCCATGGCGCCTTGAGAGTGCTTTGCCATCGGCAGGGTATCGGGTCGGCGAACGCAAGCGCCAACGCTAAAAGCGCGGACTGCAGATGCTGCGAGTTCCACTTGGCCCTAGGGTCGGTCAACAATTCGCTCTATCGTTTCCTCGCCGAGGAATTCGGTCTCCGGGTCGATCATTGCGATACAACTATTGCGGCAACCTCGGTGAGGCCCCTGGTCGCGAGGCGATTGGCGATCAGCCCCGGTCAACCGGTCCTGGAGCTCACCCAGACCCACCACGCAAAAGGCGAGCCCTTGATCTTCTCACATAATTTCCACAATTCGGCACTGGTGCGCTTCGAGGCTTCGCGGACGGTCCTTTCCGCCGAGGAAGCCGCCGAATGAACCCCAGCCCCTCATGCCTGCAAGCGACGGTCCCATCCCGCGATCTCAAGGGCTATGGCGGCGAACCGCCGGCGGTGCGCTGGCCGGACAGGGCCCGTGTCGCGGTTTCCTTGGTCGTCAATTTTGAGGAAGGTGCGGAGTTCGCCATTGCCGATGGCGATGGGCGGAATGAAGGCACCTACGAGGTCCAGGATCCAATTCCGGAATATCCCGATCTTTGTGCGCAGTCGCACTTCGACTATGGCACCCGCGTCGCCTGGTGGCGGGTCATGAAGGTGCTCGACGACTATGGCGTGAACGCAACCGTGAGCGCCTGCGGCAAGGCGGTCGAACGTTCGCCCTGGGCGGCCCTGGATGCCGTGCGCCGCGGTCACGAAGTGGCGTGCCATGGCTGGCGCTGGGAGCCCCATTTCGCGATGGAGGAGGCGCGGGAACGCGAGGCGATCGAACGGACGCTCTCGACGATCGAACGGACGACGGGCATTCGGCCCTTGGGCTGGCACACGCGCTCGTCGCCGTCAGCGAACACGCGTCGCCTTCTGCAGCAGGCGGGATTCCTCTACGACAGCGATTTCTACGGCGACGACCTGCCGGTCCTGCTGCCCCATGAGGGGAAGGCCTACGTCCTCCTGCCCTACGCATTCGACACCAACGACATGCATTTCCATCAGGGCAGCCAGCGCTTCGCCCTGGCGCGCGACTTCTCAGACTATGTCTGCGACGCCTTCGACTGTCTCTGGCGCGAAGGCGTCGTAGCCCCTCGCATGATGTCCGTCGGCCTGCATCTGCGCATGATCGGCCGCCCCGGCCGGATCCGCGCCCTTGAAACCATCCTCGACTACATGAAGGCCAAGGGCGATGTCTGGTTCGCCCGCCGCGACCAAATCGCCCGCCACTGGATCAAGGCAGTCTCGCAACTCTAGGCTTGGACACGCAACGCCCGCGGGCAAGCAATAAGGGGACGGTCCGCCTCCTTCTTGGCTGTTAGGCGGATGGGGTGAGCCTGTTATTGTTGCCTTACTTCGGGACTACAGATCGGGATTACACGAACGAATTAATTTGTGCTCGTGAGAATGACACGGACATACCAAACTGTAATGATAACAATAGCGCAGCCGTCTCGGCCGCACCCAGACCAACATTCCGCGGAGTTTCTGAGAGGCCGGCGCCCAGTGTTTCGGAAAATCTTCCTACCTTAGAACTGCACGAACGAATATGTGGGGGTTAGATGGCGATGGGGACCAGAACTTGGGGTTCGATGATGGTGTGGTCCGGCAGTTCTTGCTTGAGCACTTCCACGTCCTGGGCGAGCAGGGGGAAGGTGCGGTAGTGGCAGGGGATGATGGTTTTGAAGTCGAAGAATTTTTTGGCGGCGTAGGCGGCGCGGTGCTGGTCCATGGTGTAGTGGCCGCCGACGCAGAGGATGCCGATATCGGGGGCGTGCAGGTCCTGGAACAGCGCCATGTCGGCCATGACGTCGGTGTCGCCCGTGAAGTAGATGGTGTGGCCTTCGCCCGCGATCATGAAGCCGGCTTCGCCGCCGGTATAGACGGGCGTGCCGTGCTTCGGGATGGAAGAGGAATGCACGGCGTTGACCATGGTGACCGAGACATCGCCGACGGTGATCGTGCCGCCTTTGCTGAAGCCGATGGTCTCGACCTTTTCGCTCTCTTCCCACCATTCCATGAGCTCGAACATGCCGGCAATGGGGATGCCCAGTTCCCTGGCGATGCCGAGCGCATCGCCGGAATGGTCGCCATGGCCGTGGCTGAGGAGAATGTGGGTCGCACCGCCGATGGCCTCGGTGCGGTCGTGCCCCTCGAACATGGGATTGCCGGTGAGCCAGGGGTCGACCAGCAGGATCTGGTTGCCGATTTCAATGCGGAAGCCGGAATGGCCGAGCCAGGTGATGTTCATGTCAGTACCTGCACATTGCTGCCGAACGATGGTTGCCTGTCGGATAGCCCAAATGCGCGTATCCGGACAACCTACAGGTGAGCGGCCGGATCTCAGCCGCCATTCGCCAACTAAACTGGTGCCTTGCCGGTTCCTAGGGTTTGGTGGTGGATCGATGCCGGAGATGGCCGATGCCGCGCGCGAACACCAGGACGACGGCGATCGAGACCAGCAGGACCGGCACAAGCGGCCCCGTGTCGAGCAGATGGAGATTGGCGCCCGCCGCCACCGAGATGACGGTGACCGGCAGAATACCGACCGCCGTCGTCCATAGGAATATGAACCATGACACCTTGGTGAGCCCGGCCGCGTAGTTGATCAGGTTGAAGGAAATGACAGGGATCAGACGCAGCGCCAGCAGCCCGAGGCCGCCCTGGTAATGGGCGTAGCGGTCGACCCTGAGGAGATGCCGCGGCGGGACATAACGCTCGACCAGACCGCGCCCGTAGCGCCGCGCGATCCAGAAAGCGATCGCAGCGCCGAGCATGGCCCCGGTCCAGACAGTGAGCACGCCCTGGATCGGGCCCAGCACGGCCCCGGCGCAGACGGCGATCATCTCGGCGGGCACGGGCACGAAATTATGGGCGATCATCAAGAGGATGACGATGACGCCGGCCCAGGGCCCGACGCTTTCGATCCAGTCGAGCAACTCTTCCGGATGGACGAGGATGGCATAGGCCGCGGCCGGCGTCAGCAGCAGCATCGCGATAATCAGGCCACGCTCGAGGCGATGCAGATGATAGGGCGGCGCCGCAGTAGCGGAGCGGCCCGCGGCGCGTGGTACGCCTCGCAAATCGTTCGTCGTGTCGGGACCCTGCAGATCAGTCATGGCTATGATGAATAGTCCCCCGCAGCCCTCGCCGCAAACGCTTCCGAGGCGGCCCGGACGGAAGCAGGCGGGGCGAACTCCACAACCCCATGCGCCGACGAGGCGTGGCGGCGTCAACACGTCACCGTGACGGCGACCTCGTCGTCCTTGTGGCGTCCGGGTCCTCACGCTACCGTGACGCTCTGAGGCTACCGTCACCCGGTCGATAAGGAAAATCCGTGAGACATTCCGCTCCATCCGCCCGCCGCACCCTGGCTGGGCTCGCCATGGTGTTGGCACTCGGCCTTGCTCCAATTGCCGCCAAGGCCCAGACGGCCACCGAGCCGCACCGGGTCCGGGGCACGATTCAGAGCCTCGAGGGCGACACGCTAACGGTGGACACCCGCGAAGGAGAGACGGCGACGATCGCCCTCAGCGAGGACTGGCACACCGTCGGTGTGACCACCGCCTCGATTGAGGACATCGAACCCGGCGACTATGTCGGCATCGCCTCTCTACCGATGCAGGACGGCCGCGATGGTGCCCTTGAAGTGCTGATCTTTCCCGAGGCCATGGCCGGCGCCGGCGAGGGCAGCCGTCCCTGGGATCTCGAGCCCGACAGCACGATGACCAACGCCACGGTGGCGAACAAGGTCGAGGCCGCCGACGGCAACGACCTGACGCTCACCTATGACGGCAACGAGAAGACCATCACCGTACCCGAGGACGTGCCGATCGTGACCTTTGCGGAGGCGACCGAAGCCAACCTTACCGAGGGTGCCGTGGTTTTCGTCCCGGGCCAGATCGATAAGGCAGGCACGATCACCGCAACCACCGTCGTCGTCGGCACCGGCGGCGTCGCCCCGCCGATGTAGTCGGCAGCAGCGCCGGCCTCAGTCCAGGGCGAAGCCCCGGCGTCTCAGGAACGCCCGGAGATCGGGACGTTCCGGCCTTGAGAGCTGTCGGGACAGGTTCTCGGTCCAGGTGCAATGCTCGCTGAGGCCGAAAAGTTGCGGATGGCGCTGTTTGGCATCCGGGATCGGCTGTACCGAATGGCGGCGCTCGCCATAGTCGTTGAGCGCCGCATCGAGCCCTTCGGAGTCGTAGCATTCCCGATGAATGACGACCCGGGGCGGCAGCCGCATCGAAATCCCGGGGGTCTCGTCCGGCCAACCGAGTCCGAGGGCCGCCAAGGGATAAACACCTTCGGGCAGGCCCAAAATAGCCGAGGCCGCATCGATCTCGTTGCGGACCACGCTCAAGGGACAGCAGCCGAGGCCGACGGTTTCGGCGGCGCGCATAAAGGTCGCAAGGGCGATCGCGGCGTCGGTTACGGTGTTGGTGTAGCTGTCCAGATTGTCGTTGAGGTGCTCTCGTCCCTGCAGGCGGCAGACATGCCGGGCGCGCTTGAGGTCGCCGCAGAAGACGAGCATGGCGGCGGCACCCTTGATCCAGTCATTGCTCGGGACCAGGCCGCCGAGTTGGTCGATCCGCTGCCGCTCACGGATGACGATGATCGAGTATTGCTGTAGATCGGACTTGGCTGGCGCCGATTGGGCGCAGGCGAGCAGCAGGTCGAGCAGCGCGTCGCTCACCGGCTCGTCGCGATATTTGCGGATGGATCGCCTCTCCAGCAGCGGTTGCAATGCACGATACTCGGCTTCCGGCCAGTCCGGATCGCGGTCCAGCCCAAACCTTCGACGATAAGTCTCCGCCATTTCGCGCGTCATGGCTTCTTTCCTCAGAGCTTGCCGATCCAGTCGATCACGGTGTCAGCCGCGATCTGCCAGTCGGGGTCGACCATCATCGTATGCGACATCTCTTCGAGGATCACGGCCTCGGTGCCATAGTAGGATGCCGTCGCCTGGATCTCGCTCACCGGCAGAAAACGGTCGTCGCCACCGCCCAGGATCAGGGTCGGCGGCATTTGCCAGGGGAAGGCCGCGAAATTGGGAAAGGTCGCAAGCTCCATGCCGACCAGCGGCGATTCGAAATGGGTCTGCGCCATCCGCGTCTCGAACTCTGCGGCGTCGATGCGATCGGAAAGGAGGCCGCGGCGCAGCACGTCGCGGTCGATGCTGCCGGCCCAGAGACTGTTGAAGATCGCGAGTTGCTGCCAGAGTTCGGGATCGCGCAGCATCATCATCGTCGAGGCGAGGCCGAGCCCGTGCGCCGGCACCGAGGCCATGAGCACGATCCCCAGGGCCTGGCCGCCGGTGCGGATGACGTTCTGGACGACGGCCCCACCCATCGAATGGCCGACGAGGACCAGGGGCTGCCCGATCCGGCGGATCGCGGCATCGGTATCCTCGGTATAGTCGCTGAGCCTGAGATAATTCAGCCTCTCGCGCCCCGGACTGCCGCCATGGCCGGTCAGGCTCAGCGCATATGCCGGAAACCCGTGCGCCTTGAAATACGGCAGAAAAGTCTCCGCCCAGATCCAGGCGCCGACGCAGCTGCCATGGACGAACAGGACCGCCGGCTGCTGCGTCGGCATGTCCGGCAGATGTTCGATCAGCTCAAGATCAAGCGTCTCGGCCCCCGTGGGGGCGTTCAATGAGCGACCTCGAGCATGATCTTGCCCATATGCGTGCTGGTTTCCATCAAGGCGTGCGCCTTCGCGGCATCGTCGAGCGGAAATGTCTCGTGAATGACCGGCAAGCATCGACCCTGCGCCAGGAGCGGCCAGACCTTGGCTTCGAGCTCGTCGGCGATTACCTTCTTTTGCGCCACCGTTCGGGGCCGCAGGGTCGAGCCGGTCAGCGTCAGCCGTTTCAGCATCATCGGCGCCATGTTGAATTCGGTCTTGCTGCCCTGCAGGAATGCGATCTGCACCAGCCGCCCCTCGACCACGAGCGCCTCGATGTTGCGCGCCAGATAGGGTGCCCCCACCATGTCGAGGACGAGGTCGACCCCGCGGCCCTCGGTCTCGCCCTTGACGATCTCGACGAAGTCTTCCTCCCGGTAGTTGATCGCCCGATCCGCCCCGAGTTTTTCGCAGAAAGCACATTTCTCGCCGGATCCGGCTGTGGCGAACACCTGGGCGCCAAAGGCTTTGGCCAGTTGAATGGCGGTCGCACCGATGCCGCTCGAGCCGCCATGGACCAGGAATGTCTGCCCCGCCTCGAGCCGGCCGCGCTGAAATACATTGGTCCAGACGGTGAAATAGTTCTCCGGCAGGGCCGCAGCATCGTCCATGCCCATGCCATTCGGGATCGGCAGGCAGAGATCGTGTGCCGCGACGCAATATTCGGCATAGCCGCCGCCACTGACGAGTGCTGTTACGCTCCGACCGATGGCATCCTCGCCGACACCGTCGCCGACCGCCACGACCACGCCGGCGACCTCGAGCCCGAGGATCTTTGAGGCTCCCGGCGGGGGTGGGTAGCCGCCCTTGCGTTGCAGGCAATCCGGGCGATTGACCCCGGCCGCAACAACCCGGACCAGCACCTCGCCCGCTACGGGCTGCGGCAACGGCCCTCGTGCCGGTCGCAGCACTTCGGGCGGACCGTCGCCAGTCCGCTCGATTAACCGCATGTCGCCCGGCAGCGCGATCGCCATCCTGATTGCTCCCTGAGTTTCAGTGACTTGGAATTTCAACATCTTGGTGGAAGAGGTGCGGCATGCTTTAAGCGTCCAGGCCCCTATGGTCCACCCTCGAGAAAAATGGCTGGCATCAGCATGACCGTCACCGGCAAAACCAAAACCTTCGGCGTGATCGCCGATCCGATCACCCATGTCCGCGCCCCCGAGGTCTTCAACGACCTGTTTCGCGCCCGCAACATCGATGCCGTGCTGGTGCCGATCCACGTCACGCCGGCGCGGCTGCCCGCGATGTTCGAAGGCTTTCGTGCCTGGGCCAATCTCGGCGGTTTCTGCGTCACCATCCCCCATAAGGAGGCGATGCTCGACCTTTGCGATGATTGCGAGCCCGCAGCCCGCATCGTCGGCGCTGCCAACGTCGTTCGGCGAACCGAACGCGGGCGGCTGATCGGCGGCAATTTCGATGGCGAGGGCTTTGTCGAAGGTCTGCGGCAGCAAGGATTCGCTGTCTCAGGCCAGAGGATCCTGCTGATCGGCGCGGGCGGTGCCGCCAAGGCCATCGCTTATGCCCTGGTGCAAGAGACCGTTGCGGAGATCGTCGTCGCCAACCGAACGACGGCCCGCGCCCACGCCTTGCGCGACAATATCCGCAGCCATTGCCCCAATGCCCCGATCAGTGTCGGTGTCATCGACCCCCGGGGCTATGATCTCGTCATCAACGCCACCTCACTGGGCCTCAAGCCCGACGACAAGCTGCCGCTCGACCCCGATCTTCTGGAGCCTTCGACGATCATCGCCGACATTATCATGAAGCCCGAGGAAACGCGTCTTCTAGCGGCTGCTCAAAATCGCGGCTGCAAGGTCCATTACGGCCGCCACATGCTCGATGCCCAAATCGTCCTGCTGGGCACCTTCATGGGTGCGATCGAAAGCGAGTAAGCCCTTGGGAACGGTAGGCACTCTCATGCTTTTCAAGGGACATGAAAAAGTCGGTCCTCCAAACTTTTGCCGCTTTAGCCCTTGGCGTCGGGCTGGCGCAGACCGGCGCAGTCGCCCAGGAAGGTGCCGGTTTGCTCCCGCCGCTGCCGAATTTCGAGATCGATGGAACGATCCGGCACCAGGATCGAACCGTCACCTACGACAATCTTAGCGGCAGGATTGGCGAGATCCCGATCGAGGGGAACCTACGAGCAGATTTGAGCCAGGCGACGCCGATGGTCGAGGGCAGGGTGCGGTTGCCGCAACTCGACTTCGACGCATTGCAACATGTCATCGACCAATTGCCCGAGCCCCCCGAGCCAGCGGACGAACAGGGTGCAATCCCACCAATCCGGCTGCCGACCGAGCCTTTGGGACGGCTCGGCCTCGAGCTCGACATCGAGGCGCCGTCGATCACGAATTTTCCGGTGGCCCTGAGTTCGTTCAGCGGTCATGCCAGCATCGACGACCGTCGCCTCTCCATCAAACCGTTCGAGATCGACTTCTCCAAGGGCACGATTAAAGGTGAGACGGCGCTGAACGGACGTCAGGCGGAGCCTTCGGCCGACATCCATATCGATCTTGACGAAATCGATATCCATCCATTCTTTACCGATACACGCTTCGCCGACGAGATTGCCGGAACGCTGAACGGGAGGCTGGACCTCCTGGGGACTGGCGAGACGTTGGACCAGGTCCTGGCAACGGCCAATGGCGAGGCCTGGATCAGCATCGACAACGGCACGTTCAGCGCCCTTATCATCGAAGGCGTGGGGATCGATGTCGTCGAGGCACTCAGTCTCTATCTCGGGGATGACATTGCGGTGCCGATCAATTGCGGTCGCCTCGATCTCGTCGTCGAGAACGGTCTGGTGCAGATTACGCGCATGATCATCGATACGCAGGATTCGGTCCTTGTCGGCGGCGGCACGATTGATCTCGACAAGGAAGAGCTGGATCTCGGCATTGAATCTCGGGCCAAGGATTTCAGCCTGATCGACGCCTCTTTGCCGATCCTGATCGACGGCACGTTCCGCGAGCCGTCCTTCTCGCTCGGCGAGGCTGATCTCTTCCCCTTTTTCGAGCTCGGCAACGCCGAGCCGGTCGACTGTACTAACCTGCTCCAATCCGACTTTCAGCGCACCGTCGAAACGGATCCGGAAGAAGATCCCGAAGAAGACGAGGAAGGAGTATGGCCAAGTTTAAGATAGGCCAGAACGTGCAGTGGAATTGGGGTAGCGGGACCGGCAGCGGCAAGATCCGCGACACCTTCAAGGAAAAGGTCACACGCGCGATCCAGGGCAGCGAGGTCACCCGCAACGCGACCGAGGATAATCCCGCATACTTGATCGAGCAGCAAGACGGTGACCAGGTCCTGAAATCCGAAAGCGAACTCGAACCGGTGCGCTAGTCCCGGTGCTGCTTCCTGTGCTTGCGATGGAGCAGATGAAAAGCAAGGCCGCTCGACGGGTCGATTTCAGGATGCATAAAGCTGCCGGTTTCGTCCTGCACCATGCCGAGCCGCTTCATCACGGTATGGGACCGGTGGTTCGCGGCGACGGATATGGCGACAATTTCGTCGAGACCGAGCGTATCGAAGCCATAGCCCAGCCAGGCCCGGGCGGCTTCGGAAGCGTAGCCCTTGCCCCAGAATGCCACCGGCAGACGCCAGCCGACTTCGACAGCGGGCGTGAAGGGGGCCACGAAGCGCAGGCGACCGAGGCCGACAAAGCCGGCAAACCGGCCCGTCGCCTTTTCCTCGACTGGCATGAAGCTGAAACCGTCTTCCTCGACGCGCCGCCCGATCCGCTCGATCCGTTCCAGGCTCTCCGCTTCCGTCAGCGTCGAGGGAAAGAACTCCATCACCCTTGGATCGGCGTTCATCGCCGCGAACGGCGCCAAATCTTGCTCTTCCCATTCACGCAGGATTAACCGCGCGGTCTCTATTCTGATCATGATTCCCTTGCCATAGAGTGCTAGAGATGCGTCCGCCGAGCCGATGATCCCGCAATGCTCGGCACAGAAATAGACAAAGAAGGTACCCGATGTCAGACAAACCCGTTCTCTATGGCTTCAACGGCTCGACCTATGTGCGCACCGTTCGGATGGTCCTGGCCGAAAAGGGCGCAGATTACGATCAGGTCGACGTCAATGTGATCGCCGGTGAACCGCGTAAGCCCGAGCATCTGGCCCGGCATCCGTTCGGCAAGGTGCCCGTCCTGGATATCGACGGCATGAGGTTGCGCGAGACCGACGCCATCTGCCGATATCTCGACGAGACGCTCTCGGGTCCCTCGTTCGTTCCGGACAATGCCAAGGACCGGGCCCGCATGTCGCAGGCGATGGGCCTCACCGACAGCTTTGGCTATGGCGCCCTGCTCGGCATTGCCGCCTACCATCTCTTCCCGGATTTCGTCGGCGGCAAGAACGACGAGATGCGCGCCAAATGCCTCGAGGACAGCGAGAAGTTCCTGAAGCTGATCATGGAGATCAAGGGCGATGATCCCTGGATCGCAGGCGGCAAGCCCAGCCTCGCCGATTATCTCCTGGCCCCGATCTGCTTCTATATCGCCATGACCCCTGACGCCGATCAGGTCTTCGCGGTTCCGGGCGTCAAGGACTGGTGGGCCAGAATGCAGGAGATCGAGAGCTTCAAGGCTACCGAGCCCGATCTGGGTTGATCCGCCAGCGTGAAGCAAGAAAATAATCCTGCTGCGATGGAGCCGCCGTCGGCGGCGGTACGACAAGACAGTGCCGGAAACGTGTTCGATAATGCCGAACTTTTGCACACTTCCGTCTCCGGTAAATGGGCGTTCGCCATGAACTGACCCCCCCTTTTGCCGGGCAAGGTTCGATCGCCAGATAGCCCGCACCCTTAGGTGCGCGGCACAAAACGATCACGAAGCTGCGTTCCCCACCCGATTGGTATGTCAGTTGCTAGTTGCAACAAGATAAACGTCCAAAGGGAACGCTTTCATGAACACACTAGGAGCGATGACGCGTCGGCGATTGATCAATCTGGTCGGCCGCGCCGGCGGTGCTTCGGCCGCCTATGCCACCATGAGTGCCATGGGCATGATGCCGATCCCGGCAGCCTACGCCGGGCCACCGGCACTTGAAACGGGTTCGGGCTACGGCAAGGAGGTTGTGATCCTGGGAGCAGGGATTGCCGGCATGACCGCCGCCTATGAGCTCTCCAAGGCCGGCTATGACTGCACCATCCTCGAAGCTCGAGGCCGCGCCGGCGGCCGCAACATGACGGTCCGCGCCGGCGATATGCTGGTCGAGCAAGACGGCCAGCAACTGGTCGATTTCGATGCCGCACCGCATCTTTATTTCAATCCGGGTCCGGCCCGTCTGCCCTACCATCATCAGGGCACGCTGGGCTATTGCCGCGAATTCGGCGTCGCTTTGGAGCCGATCGTCAATGACAATCGCGGTGCGTTCTTTCAAAACGACGGAGCCTTTGGCGGCGAGCCGATCCGCAACCGGCGCATCGTCAATGACAGCCGTGGCTTCGTTTCGGAATTGCTCGCCAAGGCCGTCAACAAGGGTGCGCTGGACGACGAACTGACGGCACTCGATCGCGAGCAATTCCTCGATTTTGTTCGGCGCTTCGGCGATCTCGATGAAACGCTCATGGCTTACCAGGGCTCCAGCCGGTCGGGCTATCGCGTACCACCGGGAAGCGGCATGCTGCCCGGCGAGAAAATTGCGCCGATCGACATGGCAGAGCTGCTCAAATCCGATTTCTGGCAATTCAAGCTCTATTTCGGCGAGGGCTTCACCCAAGGGGCGACGATGCTGCAGCCGGTCGGCGGCATGGACCAGATTGCCAAGGCTTTCGAGAGTCGGGTCGGCAACATGATCACCTACAATGCCGAGGTGACGCAATTGCGGCGCGAAGGCGAAGGCGTGCGCGTCGTCTACACGGATGCGACAGGCGCCGAGCATGGCATCGAGGCGGACTACGCCGTCTGCACGATTCCCTTCAGCGTGCTCAAATCGCTCGACGCGGACTTCTCGCCCGCGGTCAGCGAGGCGATCGAAGCCTGCCACTATGTGAGCGCGTGTAAGGCGGCGTTCCAGGCGGAACGACGCTTTTGGGAACTCGACGATCAGATCTATGGCGGCATTTCCTGGACCGATGCCGATGTCACCCAGATCTGGTATCCGTCAGGCGGCTTCCACGAGCCCAAGGGGGTGGTGGTCGGCGCCTATATCTGGTCCGACGATATCGGCAACGCGTTCGGAGCACTGCCGCCCGGCGAAAGGCTCGCCAAGGTCGTCAGCGAATGCCAGCGGATTCATCCGAGCTTCGGCGATCAGGTAACGGGCGGCGTGTCGATCGCCTGGCACAAGGTACCGTTCAGCCAGGGCGGCTGGGCCGAGTGGGAAGACGAAAGCCGTGCCGCGGCCTACCCCGCCGTGACCAAGCCCGACGGGCCGATCTATTTCGCCGGCGAGCATGTCAGCTACCTCACCGGTTGGCAGGAAGGGGCCGTGCTCTCCGCCCATGACGCCGTCAGAGGAATTAGCGAACGCGTCGTCGCTTCCCGCTGAGCGTAAACGTCCACTAAACCACAACACCGATGAGGAGACCCTCGATGCGCTATGCCATGCCCGCGATTGCGATCGCCACCCTTGCCTGGACGTCGACACCCCTGCTCGCACAGGAGATCGTCCGCCACCCCATCCCCGGCTCGGATTTCCCGATCGCCCAAGCCGTCGAGATTCCGGCGGGCGCCACCACGCTCTATGTCTCGGGCCAGGTGCCGCCGGTGATCGACGAGGGTGCCGAGCAGGGCTCGCGCGCCGCCTATGGCGACACCAAGACCCAGACCATCGGCGTTCTCGAGCGGATCAAGGGCGTTCTGGAAAGCCATGGCTACTCGATGCAGGATGTCGTGAAAATGCAGGTGTTCCTGGTCGCCGACCCGGAAAACGAAGGCAAGATGGATTTTTCCGGCTTCATGGAAGGCTATACCCAGTATTTCGGCCATGAGCAGGGCAATCTGCCGGCCCGCTCGGCGATGGCGGTTGACGCCCTCGTCGTCCCCGGTTGGCTCGTCGAGATCGAGGTCACTGCGGTGAAAGCCGGCTAGTTCTCGAACCGGCCCGCCCGGTGCCGCCATTCTCGAATCGGGCGCGGTCGCCAACGAGAGCTGGAGTTGTGGCATTCCGGTAGTCTATGACCGCCGTCGATGACTGCCATTATCAATGTCGTCCTGCCGGTTTTCGCGATCATGATGGCAGGCTATCTGGCCGGCCGCTTTCGCGTGCTGGGGGATGCCAGCAGCGAAGCGCTCAATCGCTTCGTCTATTACGGCGCCCTGCCGGCCCTCTTTGTCGTCTCCCTTTCGGAGGTCGGCAGCGGCGACGCCTTGAACTGGTTGTTTGTCCTCGCCTTCGGGGGCAGCCTGTTCGTCACGTTCATCCTCTCGATCGCGATCGCCCTCTTCGCCTTTCCCAACCGTCTCGGCGCCCTCGGCCTGCACGGCATGAGCGCCATCTTCTCCAATACCGGTTATCTCGGTATTCCGTTGCTGATCACGGCGTTCGGCGAGCCGGGCAAACTTCCCGCGATCATCGGGACCGTGATCACCTCCGTCATCATCATGCCGAGCTGCATCGTCATTCTCGAACTCGACCTGAACCGAGGTGCGGGGCCGCTCGTGATCCTGCGCCGGGTGGTGGTCGCCGTCGCGCGCAATCCCCTGGTTTTGTCGGCCGGCGCCGGGTTGTTGCTGTCCCTATTGGACCTGCCGCTGCCGTTACCGATCGCCACCTTCTGCGAGATCATGGGTGCGGCCGCCGGCCCTTGCGCACTTTTTGCGATTGGGCTTTTCATGGTCGGCCGTCCGCTCCGCGCCGGCCTCGGCGAGGTCGGCTGGTTGGTCCTGCTGAAGCTTGCCGTGCAGCCGGCGATCACCTGGTATGTCGCCTTCGAACTCCTCTCGATGCCGCCATTTTGGGCGACATCGGCCGTAATCCTGGCGGCCCTGCCCACGGGTGCCCTGGTCTTCGTCCTGGCCCAGCAATACGACATCTACCTGCAACGGGCGACCTCAACGATCCTGATCTCGACCGTCGTCTCGGTCGTGACGCTCTCGGCGCTCTTCGTGATATTGGGGGTGGAGTAATGCATGCCATTGGTACCATAGGGCCACGAACGAACTCGCAACCATGCTGATGAGGCCCACCAAATCTTCGTCAATCAATACTAATGACCGCCACTACAAGAACAAAAAAGTGAATAGATGGCGCAATTAAGCGCTTTTCGATAGAGTTTCTAAACCGTTACATCTATCAGCAGATCAGAGTTTCGCGGAGATTGATGGTGGGTGATCTGAAGACGTGCTTCAAACGGGTCGACTATGATCTCTCGGGCCTTCTTCATTACATCGACATTGGCGATATTGGGCTTCCCGATATCCAACGCCCCTTTGTTTGGGCTAATGCCAAGGTACGCGACCTCTTTGATTCGATGTATCGGGGATTTCCAGTCGGTTATCTCCTTTTTTGGGAGAACGGAGATATCGACGGCCAACGAACCATCGGCATCGACCAAAAGCAGCGGCAGGCCGCATCTCGGCTGATCGTCGACGGACAGCAACGCCTTACATCCCTCTACGCAGTGTTTCGGGGTAAGAAGGTCATTGATCACGATTATCGCGAACGTCTGATCGAAGTTTCCTTTCGGCCCAGGGACGGCCGGTTCGATGTGCTTGACGCCGCGATTAAGCGGGATCCCGAGTGGATCCCGAACATTTCAACACTCTGGTCTTCGGGATATTCGAGCCGGAGACTGGTCAACAATTTCATCGAACAGCTCTCGGCAAAGACATCGCTCAGCAATGACGATGAGGAGATCATCGCTCACCATTTGGATCGTCTTTTCGACCTGCAGAAATATCCGTTCACGGCGCTCGAAATAGCTCCAACAGTCGATGAAGAACAGGTTGCCGACATTATCGTGCGGATCAACAGCGACGGGGTGAAGCTCAATCAGGCGGACTTCATTCTGACACTATTATCCGTTTTCTGGGATGAGGGGCGCGCCCAGCTTGAACAATTCTGCCGAGTTTCCCGGCAAGCGCCAGTTGCCGACAGCCGAGCCTCACCTTTCAACCATTTCCTTCAGCCAGACCCGGATCAGCTCTTGCGGGTAGCAATTGCAGTCGGTTTTGGTCGCGGACGATTGAAGAGTGTTTATCAAGTCCTCCGAGGCAAAGATCCGGAAACCGGTGACTATCTTGAGGCCCGACGCGAAGGACAGTTTGATGTTCTGAAGAAAGCCCAGGCTCAGGTTCTCAATCTGACGAATTGGCACCAGTTCCTAAGTGCGCTGATCGGCGCCGGCTTCAGGAGCGGCGAGATGATCTCATCGCACAACGCCCTGCTGTTTTCTTACGCATTCTACCTGCTTGGAAAAGAGCGTTATCGCGTTCCGGAACATGAACTCCAGAAAGCCATTGGGCGATGGTTCTTCGCGTCGACGCTAACCGGGCGCTATACAAGTTCGCCCGAAACCGTCATGGATAGTGATCTCGCAAGGTTCAGGACCGTCGATGGTGTCGAGAGTTTCTTGCAGACACTGAACGCGATCATCGCCAACGAGTTGACTAATGATTTCTGGACAATCACGCTACCGTCCAATCTAGACAGTTCCTCGGCCCGCAACCCCGAGCTGTTCGCCTTTGTTGCTGCGCAAAACAAGTTAGGCGCTCCGGTCCTATTCTCGCATAAGACCATCAGCGATCTGATAGACCCTGCCCTCAAGACTAAGAAAAAATCCCTGGAGCGTCACCATCTGTTTCCCCGAGCCTGGCTGGAGAGAAACGGTGTCGAGGATCGACGCATGGTCAACCAGATGGCAAATTATGCGCTGCTAGAGTGGCCGGAGAATATCGACATTGGCGACACACCGCCCTCTGATTATGTACCCGCTATCCGTGCCAGGTTCTCCAACGTGGATTGGCAGGTAATGTGTGCGTTGCACGCGCTTCCCGAGGATTGGGAGCACATGGATTATCTGCATTTCCTCGAGCGAAGACGCCCCCTCATGGCCGCTATTATTCGCCAAGGATTTGAGAAACTAAACTGATCTTACAACCACAAGAGACTGAGGCGTCAACATGAGCTTATTTGAGGCGATGGTTGGAGCGCCGACTGCAAGTGCTATCGAGGCGTCGCCTGGCCACGGAAACGCACACTCGATCTTGCCCGCGTTTAGGTAGATCTGTAGCCAGCTTGCTGTGTCGCAAAGACGGACGACGAGCGTGTGCGGGCCCTGCTCGATGATCTCGAAGCCTTCCCAGGTCGCTTCCTGGAGCAAAGGCTCGGACCGGCGAAGGGCGATGAGTTTGCGCACGAAATCGCAGAAATCCTGATCGCGCTTGGAGATTTT
>JBGSYN010000104.1:0-66574 GCA_041750975.1 Geminicoccaceae bacterium
AGCAAAGGCTCGGACCGGCGAAGGGCGATGAGTTTGCGCACGAAATCGCAGAAATCCTGATCGCGCTTGGAGATTTTGCTCCAATCGAGCCAGCTGATCTCATTGTCCTGGCAGTAGGCGTTGTTGTTGCCTCGCTGGGTGCGGCCGAGTTCGTCGCCCATGCCGAGCATCGGCGTGCCACGCGATAGGAATAAGGACGCGAGCATATTCCGCTTCTGGCGATCCCGTTCGTCGAGAATGAGAGGATCGTCCGTCGGTCCCTCGATGCCGTAATTGGCGCTCAGATTATCGCTGTGACCGTCATTATTGGCCTCGCCATTCGATTGATTGTGTTTGGCCGAATAGGAGACCACATCCTCGAGGGCGAAGCCGTCATGGCAGGCCACGAAATTGACGCTCGCGGCCGGATTGCGTCCATCTCGATGAAAGATGTCGGGCGAGCCCTGGAGGCGCTTGGCGAGACCCTGCGTCCCAGTCGCATCGCCGCGCCAGAAGGCCCGGACATCGTCGCGGAAGCGATCGTTCCATTCGGCCCAGCCGGCGCCGAACTCGCCGAGGCGATAGCCGCCCGGACCGATGTCCCAGGGCTCGGCGATCAGTTTCACGCTGTTGAGCACAGGGTCCTGGCGTACCGCGCGCAGGAACCCGCTATTGGCCTCGAAGCCTTCCGCCTCGCGCGCCAAGGTTGTTGCCAGATCGAAGCGAAAGCCGTCGACGCCGCCGATCTCGACCCAGTAGCGCAGCGAATCCATGACCAGTTGCAGGACACGCGGATGCTCGAGATTGAGGGTGTTGCCGCAGCCGGTGACGTTCTCGTAGCGGAGGGGCTGGCTCGGCAGGCTTCGATAGTAGCTCCGATTGTCGATGCCCTTGAAAGCCAAATGCAGTTGGTCGGGCTCGCCTTCCGCAGTGTGATTATAGACGACATCGAGGATCACCTCGAGGCCACGCCGGTGGGCGGCGTCGACCATCGCCCGGAACTCCTCCATGGTTCCGTAGTCCGGGTGCGGGGCAAAGAAGCCTAGCGTATTGTAGCCCCAATAATTGGCAAGGCCCAAAGCCTCGAGCCGCGGTTCGGTGACGAACGCCTGGATCGGCAAGAGTTGGAGAGCGGTCACACCAAGCTTGACTAAATGATCAAGAACGGGTCCTTGGCCCAGACCCTGAAAGGTGCCCCTGACCCGGGGATCGAGTGCCGGGTGCAGCGCCGTCAGTCCCTTGACGTGCGCCTCATAGATGATCGTTCGGTCCCAGGGGATATGGGGCCGTGACGGCCTGGCAACAGCGCCGTTCCAAGGGTCCGGCACCCGCGCCTTCCACATCGAGGCGGCATTGTCCCGCCGATCGGGCTCGTGCCATAGGGCATCGGCAAAATGCAGTCGGCTGAAGCGATAGGAGCCCGCCAGCTCCTTCGCGTAGGGATCAAGCAGAAGCTTTGCAGGATTGAAGCGATGCCCATCCCCTGGCGCCCAGGGACCGTCCACCCGATAGCCATAGACGAGCCCCGGCCCACCATCTGGCAGAAACCCATGCCAGACCTGATCGGTCAACACAGGAAGTTCGTGCCGCACGGTCTCCACCGTACCGGAACTATCGAACAGACAAAGGTTGACCCGGCTTGCGTGGGCCGAAAAAAGGGCGAAATTGACCCCTTTTCCGGTCCAGGTCGCGCCCAGCGGGTAGGCCCATCCCGCTTCAAGCGTCAATGCCGGTCCTCAACCCATCTCAAGCGCCGACCTGCTATGGACGGACCTCAGCGGAAATAGACGGGATCGGGATTTTCGGGATAGAGCGAGGCGACCTGCTCGACATAGCCATTATACATCAAGGTCGGAATCCGCTCGTCGATGCCGAGCCGCCGTTCGGTCGCCTGCGACCAGCGCGGATGGGGGACCTCGGGGTTCACATTGGCCCAGAAGCCATATTCGTTGCCGGCAATCTCTTCCCAGAAGCTTTTCGGCTGCTCGTCGGTAAAGGTGAGCCGGACGATCGATTTGATGTGCTTGAAGCCGTATTTCCAAGGCACCGCCAGACGCAGCGGCGCGCCGTTCTGTTTGGGCACGGGCTTGCCATAGGCGCCGGTCACCATAAAGGCGAGTTCGTTAGTCGCCTCTTCCATCGTGAGGCCCTCGATATAAGGCCACGGATACCAGAAGGCGCGTTGGCCAGGCGCCATCGAGCTATCCTCGAAGGTCTGCATCTCGATATATTTGGCACCGCTGAGGGGCCGCGCATAGTCGATCAGCGCCTTCAGCGGAAAGCCGCTCCAAGGGACCACGAACGACCAGGCCTCGACACACCGGTGGCGATAAATCCGCTCCTCGAGCGGCATGGCTTGCAGGAGGTCGTCGATGTCAACCGTACGCTCCTCCTCGACCATGCCGTTGATCTCGACCGTCCAGGGCCGGATTTGGAGTTCCTGGGCCGCGGCTGCGATCTGCTTGTGCGAGCCGAACTCGTAGAAATTGTTGTAGCTCGTCACAACATCGGCCTCGGTGATGGCCTCGTCCGTAACGAACGCCTCGTTCCTCGGCACCGGGTAAAGCCCGGCGCTCGGATCGTCGCCCGCAGCCGCAATGGCCGCATCGTTCATGCCGTAGCGCGAGGCGATCAACGCCACGCCGCCAGCGATCGCCGCCGTGCCGAGGCCCATCGTCTTCAGAATGCGCCGGCGGTCCATGAACAACGGCTCGGGCGTGACCTCGTTTTCGGCAAGTTCCCAATCTCGTTTTCGCCGGACCCACATAACGCCAGTCTCCTTAACAATCATTTCAATCCACTGGCACTTTACATAGGTCATGCTGGCCCTTGTGTCGCGGCACGCTTTCACACGAGCGCGTTAGATCGGCCAAGAGGCGCGGGCCGTAAGGAAAGGCAAAACAAATTGGGAGACCGTCATGGTCGAACTCGCCTCTTTGCCTTCACCCTTCAACGCCGTCGTCGTCGGTGCCACCGGCGGAATCGGTAGTGCCTTCGTGGACGCCCTGCTCGACAATGACCGGCTCGGCACGCTGGTCGCATGTTCACGCAATGAGCCTGACATCACCGACGACAAGCTCGCCTGGCTGCCGCTCGATGTCACCGAGGAAGCGACGATCGAGGCGGCCGCCGAGAAATCTAGAGATCGTGGCCCATTCCAGCTGATTATCTGTGCGGTGGGCATCCTGCATGGCGACGGCATCGAGCCCGAGAAATCCTATGAGGCACTGGATCCGGAGCGTCTGATCAAGAATTTCCGGATCAACACGATCGGGCCGGCACTCATCGCCAAGCACTTCCTGCCGCTGCTGGAGCCCAGGGAGCGCGCGATCTTCGCAGCCCTCTCGGCCCGTATCGGCAGCATCGGGGACAACCGGATCGGCGGCTGGCATGGCTATCGCGCTTCCAAGGCGGCGCTCAACATGATGATCCGGAAGTTCGGCATCGAAACCGGCCGCCGCCACAAGGAGATGATCTGCGTCGGCCTCCATCCCGGCAGCGTCGATACCGGCCTTTCCAAGCCGTTCCAGGGCAGTGTGCCGCAAAACCAATTGGTTCGCCCCGACCAGGCAGCGAACCACCTGCTCGAGGTCATCGACAATCTCAAGCCCGAGGATACCGGCCACTGCATTGCCTGGGATGGCGAGCGGGTTCCGTTCTAGACGATCCGAACGGCGCGGCGTTTGCTGGCCTTATTGACCGCTTCCCGATCCGCCACAGTTTGTTCGAGAGGCTTGGAGGTGCGCCATGCGGTTCATTCGTGTTGTCGTTGCTGTTCTGGTGATGCTGGCTGTCCCTGATGGTCCGGCCAAGGCTCAGACGCCAGTCGATCTGGAACTCGTTCTCGCTGTCGATGTTTCGCGCTCGATGGATATGGAAGAGCAGCGGCTGCAGCGTCAGGGCTATATCGAGGCGCTGGCGCATCCCGAAGTACTGGCGGCAGTCCAACGCGGGTTTCTGGGGCGCGTCGCCCTTACCTATTTCGAATGGGGCGGGCCCATCATCCAGGATGTCATCGTTCCCTGGACCATCATCGAGGATGCAGCCTCCCTGCAAAAGGTGCTGGACACCCTAGCCGAGGCCAGGATCCGGGCGGTGCTCGATACCTCGATCTCGGAAGCGCTCTACTTCGCCGCCACCCTCTTCGACGAGAACGGCATCGAGGGCTCGAGGCAGGTCATCGATGTGTCAGGGGATGGCCCGAACAACCTCGGCAGCAGGGTGGAGCCCGCGCGCGATGCCGTGGTCGCTAAAGGCATCGTCATCAATGGTCTGCCGCTGATGATCCAGGGCGCAAATCACGGTCCCTGGAACATCCGCGATCTCGACGTCTACTACACCGATTGCGTGATCGGCGGGCCGGGTTCCTTCGTCATTCCGATCAACGGTTTCGAAAACTTCGCGGAAGGCGTGCGCCGCAAATTGATCCTGGAGATCGCAGGCGTGACGCCGGAGGCGCCGCCCCATCGTACTGCCACTTGGCCGCCGCATCTCATTCTCGCCCAATTGACACCGCGCGATTCCAAGATGGACTGCCTGATCGGCGAGAAGCTGCGGCAGCGCTGGATGGGTATGCTGCCTTAGCCAAGTCAATCAGACGGGGTGATTCGGCGCCGGCGGCAGGTCGGCGCCGCGAAACAGGATCGCGTTGCGCATCACCAGATATTTCTCATGAGCCCGCATCGCCGCCGGATCGAAATCGGTCTTGGGTCTCGGCTCATGCTCGTAATGCCCATGGCGATCGACACCTCGAACCAAGGTCGCGCAATCCGGTCCGACCTTTGGCGCCACCGCCGGGTCGATGAAGGTAATGACATAGTTCACGCGCGGCGCTTCGGAATCGTTCGGCCCGGAGCCGTGCGGCGTGTGCAGATGATGGAACGAGACCTCCCCGGCATCGATCAGGACCGGCACCGTCGTCTTCGGATCGACCTCGAGATCGATCGTCTCGCCACGTGACAGAAGCTCGCCCTCGGCTTTCCTATCCTGGTGCGGGATCTGCCCGAGCCGATGGCCGCCCGGCAGGAAACGCATCGTGCCGTTCTGGAGCGTTGCCGGCGTCAGCGCCACCCAGGCGCGGACCACGCCTTCCGTCCGATCCAACTCATAATTGGTCGAATCCTGGTGCCAGGAGACAAAAGCGCCGGAGCGTGCGGCCTTCCAGAACACCCCTGAAGACCAGACCATGATGTCGGGCCCGATCAGGCTCTCGACGGCGTCCAGGAGGCCTTCGTCATGACAGATTTGGTCCGCCCATTCGAACAGCAGATGCGCCTTCAAGAGATAGATCTGATCGACCGGCCGCGGATAGCGTCCGGCGATATCGCCGGACGTGAACGCCATGAAACGCCCGGCGACTTCTAACGCCTGCTCAGGTGGCATCAGCCGGTAGGGGAAGTAGTAGCCCTGTTCCCGGAACTGCCGCACCGCAGCCTCCGGCAATCCCAACGTCGAAACACTTGCCATTGCCCGTCACTCCCTTCTGTACTACATTAGTAGCACACATCCGTGAGTTCGATCATGACAGAATTGAAACCCATCAACCTGCGCGATGCCAATCAACACTTCTCCAAGATCATTAGGCAACTGGAGGAAGGCGAAGAGGGGTATGTCGTGCTTAAGCACGGCAAACCCGTAGCGCGAATTCTGCCCGTGCCCAATGAGCCCAAAAACTCACTGACGCCCGACCAGGAGGCAGCACTGGCGCGGATTCTCTCCACCAAGTTCAACCGCAGCTACGGTCGTTTCGATCGTGACGAACTCTATGACGACCGTTTCAAGAAGTAAGGGACCTTTTGCTCTCGATACCAATGTCCTGATCTATGCTCACCAATCCCAGGGCGATGACCGGGAAGTCCGAGCCGAAAGGATCGTCGCGTTGGCGGCAAAGACGGGTCGATGTGTCCTTGCACTCCAGACCATCGGCGAGTTTTTTCATGCCGCGACCCGAAAGAAACTCCTCAGCACGACACGGGCTCATCAGCTGGCTCTCGATTATCTGGCGTTATTCGCAACCGTCCGCGCCGATCAGACAGATGTTGCGCGAGCCCTGGACGCGGCGACCACGGGTTCTCACTCCTATTGGGATGCCTTGCTGCTGGCGACGCTCAGCCGTGAAGGGTGCACCATGCTCCTGAGCGAGGACATGACCGACGGCGCGACCTTCGACGGAATGCCGATCAACAATCCGTTTGCGGCTCCCTTCCTGGATGACGACATCCAGGCAATCCTGGCCAATTGACCTCAGCCTTGACGGCGCATGAAGCTGAAGCTTTGCGCGGTCGGGCCGGGCTCGGGGCAACTGGCGATGAAGAGGGCGAGAGGGGCGACCTCATCGGGCTGCTTCGCCCACTCGCCCGGCATCTCGAAGGCGGCAAGACGGCCGCCTTCGAGCCGCTCCGCCTCGGTCGCGGGCGTGATGACAGGGCCGGGCACCATCTCGTTGACGCTGATGCCTTCCGCCACCAGTTCCTCCGCCAGCACCCGGGTCAGCATCCAGACCCCGGCCTTGCCGACGCAATAGGAGGAATGGCCGGCGACACCGCGATGCCCCATGCCCGAGCCCATCATGATGATGCGGCCGCCACCGCGCTTTTTCATGAGGGGAATGGCCGCCCTGGCGCAGTAATAGGCCGAGGTCAGATTGAGCTGGACCCCTCCGACCCAGGCCCCGGGGTCGCTGGCATCGACCCGCCCGCGGTGAATATTGCCGCCGGCATTGGCCATCAAGACGTCGAGTCCACCGAAACGGGCCTCGATCTGCTGCATCATCGAGGTCACCTGTTGGAGATCGGTGACATCGCAGGTGACGGCCAGCGCCTCGCCTCCTTCGACCTGGATAGCGGACGCAACCGCCTCGATTTCGCTCGTGGTCCGCGCCGCACACACGGTCTTCGCACCCGCCGCCCCGAAAATCCGGGCGATCGCTTCGCCGATACCATGCCCGGCACCGGTCACCAGCGCCACCTTGCCCTGAAGCGGTCGGTCCTGCGTCATTTGCTAACCCCCTTGACCTTTAGCAGAGGACCGGGCGCTCTGCCCCGATCCCCGTTGCGGTGTTCCGACCTATCACGGGACGCCGCTTCGGGCCATGATCTGATCGACGGGTCCGCGTCGCCGGAATGATCCGGGGCCGACAGCGTCCATAGACGTTAACGCCAGCCAAAACAGTCGGGACGAGAACCAGCGATGCATCGGATGATCTTTGGCGATTTCTTTCTTTTCCTGCGCCATGTCCATACTCTGACGCGCTTTTCGCGGGGCATTCTCCTGATCCTCTTCATCATGTTGACGATCGCCACGATCGCCCTCGGCATGGTCGAAAATCTGCCGATCGGCCAGACCATCTACTTCTCGTTCATTACCGGCCTCACCATTGGGTACGGCCATTACCTTCCCGAAACGGGAATGGGCCAGGTCCTCTGCATCGTCATCGGCATCCTTGGCGTGGTTTTCGCCGGGATGGTCGTCGCGATCGCCAATCGCGCCCTGCAATGGTCGCTCAACGAAAAGCTCCAACTCGAAGACCCCATCGCCCGCCGCCACCACGAACTCTACGAAACCGCACCGTCCCGCCAGAAATCGTTCGTGCATTTCAGCAGGAAGGAAGGCTGAGGGGCGCAGCGCATGGCGATCGTTCCTGCAAACTCTTCTGCGGTCTTCATGTCTCTACCCGTCGAGTGACAGTTGACGAACCCGTCCCAACGCGCCGACACGAGGGATGATTGGTCAACACGAACGGGAGGTCATGATGGCGTTTGCTTCATACCCGAGCCTCAAGGACGCGGTGGTTTTCGTTACCGGAGGTGCGTCCGGCATCGGCGAGCAGGTGGTCCGGGCTTTTGCCGGACAGGGCTCGAAGGTCGGTTTCATCGATCTCGACCGAGAGCGCAGCGAGGCCCTGGTCGGCGAGCTTGGTGGTGGTGCCGAAATTCATTTCGAGGCGTGTGATCTGCGCGACATCGATGCCCTGCTGCGGGCGTTCAAGGGCCTGGAGGCGGCTTTCGGCGACGCCGCGGTGCTAGTCAACAATGCGGCGCGCGACGACCGGCATGGCTGGGAGGATGTCACGTCCGACTATTACGACGAGCGGATCGCGACCAACCTCAAGCACATGTTCTTTGCGATCCAGGCGGTGGCACCGGGCATGATCAGGCAGGGCAAGGGCTCGATCGTCAATTTCGGCTCGAACTCCTGGTGGCAGGCGAGCGGCGGGATGCCGGTCTACACTTCCGCCAAGGCGGCCGTGCACGGCATGACGCGCTCCTTCGCCCGCGATCTCGGACCGCATCGGATCAGGGTCAACACCGTGGTGCCGGGCTGGGTCATGACCGAGCGCCAGAAAGAGCTTTGGGTGACGCCGGAAAAGCTCGAGCAGCATCTCGCCCGGCAATGCCTGCCGGACCCGATCGACCCGGTCTATCTGGCGCGGATGGTGCTGTTTCTGGCCTCGGACGATGCCGCGATGTGCAGCGCCAACAACTACATGGTCGAAGCCGGCTCGATCTGACCCGAGCCTCAGACGATGTATTTGGTCCAGGTGCCGAATTGCTGCCGCACCGGTCCTCTGGGAATGGCGAGGACGATCAGGGCGATGCCGCAGATCAGGCTCGAGATCGTCGCATACCAGGGGGCACCATAGGCGAACGGAGTGATCAGGAGAGCGCCGCCGAATCCGATATTGGCGAAGCGGACCATGCGCGCGGGTTCGGCCAGGGCCGTGATGGTGACGGTGAGGGTGAGGGCGCCGAGCAGATGATCGGCGTCCGCCATGCCGCCCTCGGTGCCGAGGGTCACGCGGGTGAACACCAGCCAGAGGCAGATGACGAGCGTGACGCCGAGGTTCCAGGGAATATTTACGCCGCCGGTGAACACGTCATTGAGGACGACCAGCGGCGGGCGGCGGAATTCCTCGGCGGCAGTGAGCTCTGGCTCGTCGCCGCCCTCGTCGGTGTCGCCCAGGAAGAAGACCCGGAGGATCGGCCGGCCCGCCTTGTAGCGCCTGATTAGAAAGTCGATCGTGGCGATCAGCTCGTCGAGCGAATACGGGATCTGGATGAGCATGGCCGCGGCGGCGATCAGGGTCAGCGTCGCATAGGTACCGATGACGATCGGCTGGATGATGATGAAGGTAATGGAGACGATGCCGAGCGGCACGATCAGGATGCCGAACAGCATGACCAGCCAGGGCATGGTACGCCAACGACGCGTCGAGCCGATGATGCCGGTCAGGATCTCGAGCATGTAGGTGAGGGCGCCGAGGCCGGCATCGGGCACGGGCCAGGCCTCCGAGACCGCCGAGGTGATGACCTCTTCGGTGCCGTTCTTGGGGTCCGCCGGATCGCCCTCGAAGAACGGTTCCCAGACGCTGTCGATATGCTCCAGCTGGTATGCGGTAAGGTAGCGTGAAATCAGGAAGCCGACGACGGCAAGGGCGATGACGATGAGGCGCTGGGTCCAGGCCGAGGGCGTGAAGCTCCAGCCTGGCGGTCTGGTCGGGCCGGTGAGTGCGGCGGCCGCCGTAATGCCCGGGGCCGGCAGCGCCAGCACCGCAAAGCCGAATATGAGGGCGCCCGAGATCGTGCCGTTGAGATAGGCCTGCGCCGTCGGCGCCCAGAAGATCAGAGGGGCGGTGAGCAGCCAGAGGCCGAGTGCCGCGATGCCCCAGCGTACCAGGCTGAGCCGCCAGGAGAGGGACATCAGGGCGAGCGGGGCGAGGAGCAGGCCGGTCAGGATGTCGCTCCACGCCATGGCTTCGGATTGATAGCCCAGCACCGACGGCGAGGTGATCAGCCATCCGGCCATAATGATATTGAAGAATGGCGCCCAGATGTGACGATAGTGCTGGTCCCGCTGATGCTCCTCGAAACGGGTACGGAGCCGGTCAGGGTGGCGCTCGGCATCGCTCGCCGCTTCGATGAAATCGGGCGGCGTGATGCCGTTGGCCCGGTACCAGCGGCGGGGATCAGCTTTGAGCGCGCCGATTATTTTCGGCAGCGTATCCAAAATTGAGTGTCGCGGCGACCAGCCTAGCGTCTCCCTGGCGCGGTCGATATCGAGGGCATAATGGTCGTCGGCCAGATCGATCATGAAGGCACGGATGAAGGGCTTCTCGCCGCGGTCGAAATCGTCCGGCACGATCGGCTCGGAGGCGGATTCGATCGAAGCGCCCAGTTTGGCGATGGGCTTGGGAACGGAGATGGTGTTCCAATCCTTGCCGTGGAGCAGCTGGCCGATAGCGTCCTGCAGCCGCTGATAGCCGATCGCTTCCGGTTCGCCGATCAGAAGGGCGGTTTCGTTGCCAAGGTCGTGACGCCGGTCGACCGCCCGCTTGAAGGCGTCGAGCATGTCGTCCTGATGCAGGAAAGCCTGGCCGGCATTGGTGTCGCCGGCATAGACGTGGCTCTTGATATTGCGCTCGTAGATCCGGGCGATCTGGTGCGACAGGGTCGGTACGGCGGTGGTGTCGTCGTAGAGCCCGGCAAGACTGAGGATGACATAGGGAATCTTGCCGTGATGGGCATGGATGGCGTCTTCGGCCTCCGCCTTGGACTGCGGATAGGGCCAGCTCGGGTCGATCGGCTGGTCTTCGTCGATCCGCTCGCCCGGGCGGCCCGCCTCATGCACCAGCATGGTGCCGGAATAGGCGAACTGCTCGACCTCATAGGCCTGCAATTGCTGCAGCAGCCGCGCCGTGCCCTCGACATTGACGGCGTCATAGATCGGGCTTTCCTCGCCGGTGAAGTCGAAATAGGCCGCAAGATGAATGACCGAGGCAAAGCGGCGGCCGTGCCTCTCGGCGACCTTCCGGAGCGCCAACTCGACCGAATCGTCGTCGGTCAGGTTGAATTCGACGATCTCGCGACCCTCGGCCGACTTCAGATCGAGACCAACCACGGTGTAGTCATCCGCCAGCGAATCCGCGAGTGCCTTGCCGATGCCGCCGGCGGCACCGGTGATGAGCACCACCGGCTTGGTGGTTGCGTCGTTCATGAAGTTCCTCGATCGGAATTGTGCACGCCGAGGATGGAAAACCGCCGGCCGCCGTGGAGTTCCCTGCTGGGGCGCCATCGAGCCATGCGCAGGATCCTCAAGGCGACTAGACGGCTAGACGGGCACGGTGCTTTCGGCCGGCGGCAGCGGGCGCGGGCGGCGCTCGTCGTCGATCGCGACATAGGTGAACGTGCCTTGCGTGACCTTGACCTCTTCGGAGGTGCGGCCGCGCCGGGCATAGGCCTCGATCAGGATCGTCATCGAGGTCCGGCCTTCGCGCAGAATTTGGGCATAGCAAGTAACGAGGTCGCCGATCAGAACCGGTTTCAGGAAGCTCATGCCGTCGACAGCGATCGTGACGGTGCGGCCGCGCGCCCGCTCATAGGCGACGACGCCGCCCGCGATATCCATCTGGGACATCAGCCAACCGCCGAAGATGTCGCCCGCGGGATTGGTATCGGCCGGCATCGCCAGAGTTTTCACCGCCAGCACTTGACCGGAATGATCCGTTTCGGCCATGATGCAACCTTTTCCATTCAACCCTGAATTGTTCAACCCCAGCGCAAGCCTGTCGCTGCATGTCGGACGTGACGTCGACCGGCCTTGCGCTATAACGCCGATGCCAGCCCCACTAACCATTTTCGAGATTTCCGGTCCATGGCAGATCTTTTCGACCTCGAGAGCCGAAATACCGAGCGTGGTTCCTACAATGCGGAAGATATCGAGGTTCTCGAAGGTCTCGAGCCGGTGCGCCGCCGGCCCGGCATGTATGTCGGCGGCACCGACGAGCGGGCGTTGCATCATCTCGTGGCGGAATTGCTCGACAACGCCATGGACGAGGCCGTCGCCGGCCATGCCAACCGCATCGAGCTCGAACTCGAGGCCGGCGACCGGCTGACCGTACGGGACAATGGCCGGGGCATTCCGGTCGACCCGCACCCGAAGTTCAAGAAGAAGAGTGCGCTCGAAGTCATCATGACGACATTGCATTCGGGCGGTAAGTTTCAGAACAAGGCCTATCAGACAGCCGGCGGGCTGCACGGCGTCGGCGTTTCGGTCGTCAATGCGCTGGCGGCCGAGTTGACGGTCGAGGTGGCACGCAACCGCACGCTCTACCGGCAGAATTATGCGCGCGGGAAACCCACGAGCCGGCTCGAGACGATAGGCTCGGCCCCCAATCGCCGCGGTACCTCGATCAGCTTCGTTCCCGACCGGGAGATATTCGAGGCTGCCGTGCGTTTCGATCCGGGCCGTCTGCATCGGATGGCACGCAGCAAGGCCTATCTCTTCCGGGGCGTCGAGATCCGCTGGTCGTGCGACGAGAGCCTGATCAAGCCAGGCAGCGGCATTCCCGCGAAGGACAGCTTTCACTTTCCGGAAGGATTGAGCGACTTCTTGCGATCGCTGCTCGACAGCCGCGAGACCGTGACCGAGGAGCTGTTTGCGGGGGAAGCACCGCTCAGCGAATCCGGCCAGAACGGGGCGAGCGAGGGCGGTAAGATCGAGTGGGCGATCGCCTGGCCGCTCGATGAGGAAGCCTATGGCGGCTACTACTGCAATACCGTGCCGACGCCCTTGGGCGGCACGCACGAGGTTGGCTTGCGGTCCGCAATCCTCAAAGGCTTCCGGGCGCATGGCGAGCGGGTCGGCTTCAAAAAGGCGAGCCAGCTCACGGCCGAGGATGTGCTGGGGGGGGCTGTCGCCATTCTCTCGCTCTTCATCGGCGATCCGCAGTTTCAGGGACAGACCAAGGAAAGACTGGTCAATCCGGAAGCGACGAGGCTCGTCGAAGGGTGTCTCAGGGACCATTTCGAGCTTTGGCTCGGCCGCCATCCGCAGATGGCGACGATGCTGTTGGAGCACGTCGTCAATCGCGCCGATGAGCGGTTGGCGCGGAAGAAGGCGCGCGAGGTCAAGCGGCAATCGGCAACCCGCAAGCTGCGGCTGCCGGGCAAGCTTGCCGATTGCTCGAGCAGCGACCGCCAGGGCACCGAACTCTTCATCGTCGAGGGCGACAGCGCCGGCGGGTCCGCCAAGCAGGCACGCGGCCGTGAACTGCAGGCGATCCTGCCGCTGCGGGGCAAGATCCTCAATGTCGCCAGCGCCACGGCAGACAAGCTCGCGGGCAACAAGGAGCTCGCCGATCTGGTGACGGCGCTGGGCTGCGGCACTGGCAAGCACTATCGGAGCGAGGATCTGCGCTACGAGAAGGTCATCATCATGACCGACGCCGATGTCGATGGCGCCCACATCGCCGCGCTCCTGATGACCTACTTTTTCAAGCAGATGCCGAAAATGGTGGAAGCGGGCCATTTGTACCTGGCGCAGCCACCGCTCTATCGGCTCTCGGCCGGCGGCACCATCGTCTATGCGCAGAACGAGGCGGATCGCGTCCGGCATCAGGAAACAACCTTCAAGAAGTTCAAGACGATCGAGATTTCGCGGTTTAAGGGCCTCGGCGAAATGAACCCGCAGCAATTGCGCGAGACGACAATGGATCCTGCCACGCGTCAGCTCATGCAGGTGCGGATCGAAGGTCTGGAGGACCCCGAGGATGGCGCCAAACCGACGAGCCAGCTGATCGAGGAGCTGATGGGCCGCAAGCCCGAGCTTCGCCTCGCCTTCATTCAGGAGAACGCCGCCTTCGTTACCGACCTGGATGTTTAGATTTTTAGCGCTTTTGCTAATTGCCTCGACCGCAAGCGCAACCGAGGCCAAACAAACGGTCTTGTATGAAGATCTGCCCTATGCGGCGACGAGCAATCCCAGGCAGACGCTGCATCTGCTCTTGCCACAGGAGGTTGAGGCACCGCTGCCGCTCGTGATCTCGTTGCATGGCGGCGGCTGGAACCGGGGCCGCAAGGATAGTGCGCATGGCCTGCTCGCCCCCCTGGTCGCCGACGGCGATATCGCCCTGGGTGCCGTCGGCTACCGCTTGAGCGGGGAGGCCGTCTGGCCGGCGCAGCTCGATGATATCACTCGAGCCCATCGCTGGCTGATCGAAAACGCCGCCGAATACGGCATCGATCCGAACCGCATCGCCGTCTACGGCACCTCGGCCGGTGGTCATCTGGCGATGATGCTGGCAACGCAGCCGGGCCTCGGGATCGACGCCGTGGTGAGTGTCGCCGGCCCAACCGATCTGACGACCATCGCCGCAGAGCCGGGCCGCGGCGATCACGGAGCCGCGGATTCGATCGGGGCCCAACTCATCGGCGGACGCCTCGCCGACAATAGTGATGCCGCCCGCTCCGCCTCGCCGATGGCGCTGATCGAAGGCGACGAGCCGCCCCATCTTCTGATTCACGGCGATCTCGACGGCATCATCCCCTACGTCCAGTCCAGCCGCTTCGATGCCGCCCTGGAAGCGGCCGGGGTTTCGAGTACGCTCATTCGCATCGCCGGCGCCGATCACGCCGAGCGCATGCCCTGGCCCCATATCCGCGAACTCACCTCGCTCTATCTGGATGCCATCTTCGAAGGCCGGGAACCGGAGCTTGCCGATCGGACGATCCCCTATGCGTCGCCCTGAAGGGCCTTATCCGACCTTGGCTACGGGCGGTTTGTGGAGGAGGAGATAGTCACCGGTGCGGCGGCCCTGCCGATAGAGCGTGTTGCCGAGCTTGAGCTGATCGGGTTCCCAATGGGCCAGCGCCCGGTCCACATCATTGGGAGAGTTGAGCAGCGCCTCGCTCAGGGTCAGGGCATTGGCGGCCGCTTTGGCTGCGCTGGCGGCCGTGTGTGGCCGCGGGATGAACGCTGCGTCACCGAGCAGGATGACCCTGTCCTTGACCATGGTGTCGACCGTCAGATCGCGGATCGCCTGAGCAAAGGGCTGTTCGGTGGCGTGGACGACCTGGCGAAACGGCAGCGGTAACAGAACATCGGCCTCCTCGTGCAAGTGCTGGCGCCACCTGGCGGCGAGTTTGCCCTCGGGTATCGAAAAGCCGCGCTGCCGGCCGTCGATGTCGGTCATGATCGCGGCAAGCTGGTCAGGGCCTGCGACGCGGTACCAGACCCAGTTATAGAGACGGTGCCCTGCCCGTGTGTCGTTGCCTTCACCCGGCACGAGATATCCCAGAATGTGCGAGCCATGGTGATTGGCGAAGCCGAAATCGCCGTGCAGCTCACTGCGGGCGACGGGCGGATCCGTCCTCGAAGACGGCAGTCACGGTCCTCGCCGCTCGGTTCTGGCGGAGATCGACAAGCGTCTTGCCTTGATGATAATGCCCGTCGCCGAAAGCTTGCTTCATCGTCGTGTAAATGAGTGACCACGAGGTCTGGGTTTGCGGCGCCAGCTCCTTGCTTTTGATGGTCCCGTCCGCCTCGAACACGGTGCGAAAGCGTGACCTGACGCCAAGGTCGATGGCGTCGACCTCGATGCCGATCCGCCGAAACACCTCGATCACATCGGGCTGCAGGACGATGCCGCCGCCGCGGCTGTCGAGGTCGTGGGTCGAGCGCTCATCGATGTCGACTTGCCAACCGGCATGGCGGAGCATGGTGCCGGCAAACAAGCCGCCGAGCGATCCGCCGATGACGATGACCCGGCGGCTCGAGGTTTTATCCGTTCCCGCCATGGTTCCTAGGCCGCCCTCTTGCGGGCGTGGATGTCGAGGATGGCCTGGCGCAACACGTTCGACCTCTGCGCCCCGGTGACGATAACACCTTCGATATCGAAGTGCGGCACGCCATGCACGCCATTTGCTTGGGCGTCCGCTTCGAGTGCGCGTATTTCCCAAGCACCCTCGCCATTCTCGAGGAATGCTCGAACCTCGGCGGGATCGAGACCGGCCTCGCTTGCGATCTCGGTCAGGACATCGAACTCGCCGATGTCACGACCTTGGAGGAAATAGCCTTCAAGTAGCCTTCGGGCGGCGGTGGGTTGCAGGCCTTGGCGTGCAGCCAGCCAGGAAAGCCGGTGTGCGGCGAAGGTGTTGGGGGTGCGCTCGATGCGATCATAGTCGAGCGTGATACCCTCGGTCTCGGCCGCGGCGACGGTTTGGGCGTCCAGCATCTGCGAGCGCTGCCAACTGCCGAACTTGCGGGAGCGATAGGTTTTGCGGTCAATCCCTGCAGGCGGCATGTCCGGATTCAGCTCGAACGGCCGCCATTGAAGCTCAACGTCGATCTCTGGCGGCAAGCCTTCCATTGCTCGAAACAGCCGCCGCTCGCCGATCAGGCACCAGGGGCAAATGAAGTCGGAGGTCACGGCGACAGTAATGGTCATGAGAAAACTCCTTGTTCCTCCGGCAAGATGGGTATCGGCATGAATGAACATAATGACCCAAAAACGGCTGGATGCATTGCATCCGGCGCAACGATCCCATCAGGGACAGGTCGGCAATGGATTTGGATCCACGTACCTTTTGCGATACGTCCCAGCGCAGCGGTGCCGGGACTAGTCTTCGAGCCACGCCTGGAGGTGCAGGGTGACTTTGCGGGGCCGTTCGAGCGTCGAGAGATGGCCGCAATCGGGGAGGATGACGAGTGTGGCGTTGGGGATGGCGGAAGCGATTTCCTCGTGAAGGTCCGGTGGGGTCAGGATGTCCTGGCGGCCGCACAGGACCAGGGTCGGACAGCTGATGGCGGCAAGGCGATCGCGGGCGTCGTCGCGGGCGAGGAGAGCCGTCTCCTGACGCAAAAACGCCTCTTTGCCGACATGCTCCGCCATCGATTTCACCAGATCGCACAAGCCCTGGTCGGCCAATCGGCGCGGATGGATAAACATGGGGAGCAGCTTGTCGGAAATGCCGAGGAACCGTCCGCTTTCGGCAAGCGCCATCAGATCGCGCCGGCTTTGTGCCTGTTCCGGCGTGTTGGCGCGGGCATTGGTGTCGAGCAAAGCGAGGCGGGTCACGCGTTCCGGCGCCTGACGAATGATTTCGAGAGCGGCGTATCCGCCCATCGACAAGCCGGCGAGTGCGAAGCGTTCGGGTGCTCGGTCGAGCGTCCGGCGAGCCATCGCCTCGAAGCTCGAATCCTGCGTCAGATCGGCGACATGGATTGGTCGTTCCGGTTCAATCCCTGCGATTTGCGGGCCGAAAAGCCGCCGATCGCATAGTAATCCAGGAAGAAAAACCAGGGCTTCGCGCTTCGTCATTACGGTCGCCATTTAAATTATCGACGTCGTCTTGTGGTATCCATGGCCATTCCGGTGCGCGACAATATTGACATGTCCGCGGAATCTCTTACATGCACCACCAGGAGATCTCCAAACATCAGCGCGATAAATACTGACCATTGACTGAAGACGCCATGGTTGAAAACACCGTCGAGGCGGCGGTGGATTTCAACGACCTGGGCCTGCGCGACGAAATTCTGCGCGCCGTCCACGATTCCGGCTACGCCACACCGACCGAAATTCAGCGCCGAGCGATACCGGCCATCCTGGGCGGGCGCAACATCGTTGGCGTCGCTCAGACCGGCACCGGCAAGACTGCATCGTTCGTGTTGCCGATGCTCAATCTTCTGGCCTCGGGGCGGGCCCGGGCCCGGATGCCGCGATCCCTCATTCTGAGCCCGACCCGCGAATTGGCCAGCCAGACTGCCGAAAATTTCGAGAAATACGGCAAGTACCTGAACCTTTCGATGGTGCTGATCATCGGCGGTGTGGGCATGGGCGACCAGGAAAAGGCGCTCGAGAAAGGCGTCGACGTTCTGATCGCGACACCCGGGCGATTGCTCGACTGGTTCGAGCGCGGCAAGCTCTTGATGGGCGGGGTCGACGTCCTCGTCATCGACGAAGCCGATCGCATGCTGGATATGGGTTTTCTGCCGGATATCGAGCGCATCCTTTCGCTGCTGCTGGGACGCAAGCAGACGCTCCTGTTCTCGGCGACCATGCCGCCCGAGATCAACTATTTGACCGAACGCTTCATGGTCGATCCGCTCAAGATCGAGGTGGTCCGGCCGGCGACGACACTGGCGCCCGTCGCCGATGTCATCGTGCCGGTCAAGGGCGCCGACAAGCGGAGCCTGTTGTCCAGGCTGATCGGCGAGAAAGATATCCAGAAAGCCATCATCTTCTGCAATCGCAAGCGGGATGTCGGCAGTTTGACCCGGCATTTGCAGAAGCGTGGGATGAACGCTCGGGACCTGCACGGCGATCTCGATCAGGCCAATCGCCAGGCGACGCTTGATGCCTTCAAGGGCGGCAATGTCGACTTTCTGGTCGCGACCGACGTTGCGGCACGCGGCCTGGATATTTCGGACATGCCCGTGGTCGTCAATTTCGACGTGCCGATGAACGCCGACGATTATACCCACCGCATCGGTCGTACCGGGCGGGCCGGCAAGACCGGCCGGGCTTTCACGTTCAGCACACCCGAGGATCGGCGTTATCTCGACGCCATCCAGCGCAATACCGGCCGCACCATCGAGACGATGCAGATGGGCAACGATGAGGTCGCCGACGGTGCAGCGATGACGAAAAATGTCGAGGACGATCACAAGATCGGGGACGGTATGCAAGTGCCCTTCCTGCGCTCGCCGCGCAGCCGCCGTAAGACTCCTGCGAGTTCCGATCAGCCCCAGACCGCCGCGGGCGGACGTTCGCGAACCCGGCGGCGCGGCAAGTCCGAGCCCGTCGAAGGCACGCCCGAGGCCGAGGTTGAAATCAGTTCGGAAAGTCCTGTCGCCGAGGCCGCGCCGGAGGCGCCGCGACGTCGCACAAGGAGGAAACCGGCAGCGGCGAAGAGCCCGCAGCAGCCCACGACCGGCTCGCCGAAAGACGAGACCCCAAACGCGAGCCGAGCGGCGGATGACCCGGGCAAGGGTCCGGAAGCGATGTCACGTCCTGCCGCGGCGCAGGCCGGCCGCCCAGCGCGAGGCGGCCAAGAGCAGCCCGTGGTCGGTCTTGGAGATCATGTGCCAAGCTTCCTGTTGCGTCCGGTGCCGGTCAAGCCGGTGCCGGCGGCCGATCTCGATTGAGTTTCGAATGATCTGGGGTGCGCCGGCATCGTGACCGGTCGCCGGTTTGAAATCGTTTCGCGCGAACGCATTTTCGACGGGTTCTTGAAAGTCGAGAAGCTGCGGCTCCGACACCAGCGCTTCGATGGCGATTGGAGCCCCCTGATCGATCGGGAGCTTATCGTCCAGCGTCGTGCGGCGGCCGTATTGCCTTATGATCCGCGCCGCGACCTGGTCGTAATGATCGAGCAGTTTCGTCCGGGCGCCATCGATGCGACGCTGGACGACCCTGCCGGTGGCCCCTGGCTGGTCGAAGTTGCGGCTGGCGTCATGGAGGCCGGCGAGGATGCAGAAGCCGTGGCACGGCGCGAATGCCTCGAGGAGTGCGGGCTGGAACTCGCTCGCATCGAATTCGCCTGCCGTTTCCGGTCGAGCCCCGGCGTGACCAGTGAAGTAGTCGATGTTTTTCTCGGGGAA
The DNA here is from genome assembly GCA_041750975.1 of Geminicoccaceae bacterium. Taxonomy (GTDB): domain Bacteria; phylum Pseudomonadota; class Alphaproteobacteria; order Geminicoccales; family Geminicoccaceae; genus JBGSYN01. The sequence goes on from JBGSYN010000104.1 coordinate 19,360, forward strand.
GTGGAAGCCCCGGATGCAGGCGACGGTCCCGGCGAGATATTCGGCGAGACCCATGAGCACGAGGATATCAGGCGCTTCATGCTGCCTGCCGCGGACGCCATTGCGATGGTCGCCCAGGGCCGGATAAGCTCCGTTACCGCTGTCACGTCGCTGCAATATCTGGCATTGCATCGTCATCGGCTGCGACAGCAATGGGTGTTGTCGGAACCGGTCTAAGGCTGGCACAACCCGCCGACTTGCAGCAGGGTGAATACATGCGCGTTCGTGTCTATCAGCCGGCCAAAACCGCGGTTCAATCGGGCCGGCGCAAAACCAAATACTGGATCGTCGAATATGAGCCGAATGAGCGCCGCGAGCCGGATCGCCTGATCGGCTGGATCGGCTCGGGCGACACCGATCAGCAATTGCAGTTGCGCTTTCCGACCCGCGAGGCGGCGATCGACTACTGCGAGAGAAACAATCTGGACTATGTCGTGCGCGAGCCGCATCGGCGCGTCGTCAAGCCCAAATCCTACGCCGAGAACTTCATCAGCCGGCTCTGAACGCAGGCCCGAACGTTGCGCGGCGACAAGGCGTTGCGATAGAACGGCGTCGAACAAGCCTTTCTGCAATGCACCCTTAGCTCAGCCGGACAGAGCAGGAGCCTTCTAAGCTCAAGGTCGGAGGTTCGAGTCCTCCAGGGTGCGCCATTTCTTGTGAACCAGGTTCGCAACCATTTATATCCCATGGCTTTGCACTCGATCGGGGTCCACAATCGCTGCCATGAGATCTGAGATGAGACGTCGCCTTGCCGCCATTCTGGCTGCCGATGTCGTCGGTTACTCGCGGCTGATGGGTGAGGACGAGGCGGGAACGCTGGCCCGGCTTACCACATTGCGGCGGGAGCGATTGGCGCCGCTGATCACCCGATACCAGGGCCGCATCGTCAAATTGATGGGCGATGGCCTCCTCGTCGAGTTTTCGAGCCTGGTCAACGCCGTTCGGTGCGCCATGGCGTGGCATGAGATTGCGGAAAGCTGCGACGCCGCGCCCTCATTGGACCCGGCGATTCGCTTTCGGATCGGGATCAATATCGGCGACGTCCTGATCGACGGCGACGATATCCACGGCGACGGCGTCAATATTGCGGCCAGACTGGAAAGTCTCGCGGAGCCGGGGGGCACCTGCATTTCGGCCGACGCCTATCGGCAGGTCCGCGGCCGGGTCGAGGTCACCTTCGAAGACATGGGCGATCAGGCGCTCAAGAACATCGCCGAACCGATCCGGGTCTATCGAATCCTTGCCGGCCGGGCCGAGGAAAAGTCACCGCTACCAGATGCCGTGACACCTGCTCTTCCGGAAAAGCCGTCGCTCGCCGTCCTCCCCTTCGAGAACAGGAGCGGCGATCGGGAGCAGGACTATTTCGCCGATGGGATCACCGAAGACATCATCACCGATTTGTCCAGGATTCCCGATCTTCTCGTGATCGCGCGCAATTCCTCGTTTGCCTACAAAGGCAGGCATCCCGATATCCGGCAGGTCTGCCGCGATCTCGGGGTGAATTCGTTCTCGAGGGAAGTGTACGGAAAGCCGGCTCCAGGGTGCGTATCACCGCGCAACTGATCGAAGGTGCCGGAGGCGGCCATGTCTGGGCCGAGCGCTACGACCGAGATCTTGCCGACATCTTCGCGGTGCAGGACGAGGTGACCGCGAGGATCGTCCGCGCTCTGGAAGGCACCATCGTCGAAAGGTTGGGCGGACCGGCGGGACTAGTCGAAACGGACATCCCGGAGGCCTATGACTGCGTCTTGCGCGGACGCGAGCAGTACCGTCTGTTCTCGAAAGACGGCAATCTCCGGGCACAGCAATCCTATGAACGGGCCATCGAGCTCGATCCCGACTATGCTTCAGCCTATGCCGGATTAGCCGAGACCTGCCTGCATGCCTGGTTTCTGGGCTCTGCCGCCGCCTTGGACCGGGCGTATGAGTTGGCGCTGAAGGCCCAGCGCTTGCAGCCCTCCCTTCCGTTCGTCCTCGAGGCGCTGGGCAATGTTCAATTATTCAAGGGCCAACACGAAGAGGCCATCGCGGCTGCCAGAGGATGGCTCGACCTCGAGCCCGGCAATGCCGACGCCCATGCCAACCTCGCCGGTGCGCTGCACTTCAGCGGTTATTCCGATCAAGTCCTGCCATTGATCGAAAATGCGATGCAGCTCAATCCCTTCTATCCCTTCTATTATACGCTCTACATCGGCCAGGCATGCCTGGCATTGGAGAATTACGAAGACGCTCTCCGCGCCTTGCAGCGGAGTGCTGCCCACAATCCTGATTCGATGCCGGCGCATCTTTTTCTCGCCGCGTGCCAGGGGCTGATGGGCAATGCCGCGCTTGCTCGCGACGAGTTGGCGGCGGTCAAAAGAATTTTTCCCGAATTCTCGATTGTCTGGGTGCGAACCTTCCTGCCCTACAGGCGTTTAGCCGACCTGGACCGGGTCGTGGAGGGACTTCGTCAGGCTGGTCTGACCGATTGATCCACTACCACAAACCGGTCTCAAGCGATTGTTGAGCGGCCAGCGCTAAGAGGCTGGATTATTGACAGTTTTTTCAGCTTGAAAGATAACTCTAAGTCAAACAACCAGACCGGTGCACGAAAAGGACAGCCATGTCATGCCGAACGGGTCGACAATGTTGAGACAGGAATGGCTTTGGATGATGTCCGAGCACGAATTGAGCGAGTTGGACAACGAACTGCGGAACCGCCGGATCCGCGTGGTCCCGGGGGACGAGGACTGGTACCTTGAGATCGCGGCCGAACCACAGCGTCCGACCCGTGCCCGTTCCCCCGACAAGGGCTCTGGCGATCGCGAACTCTCTTATCTTCGCCTCTATGATCTTGCGGGCGGTCGCCTACAGGCTTTCACGTCGACCAAATCCGGCTAAATTGACTATTTGTTTCGTCGATTGGCCGCAAAGTCGACCCAAGGACCGTCCTGCGACCGGACTTGGGCGCCACTGATTCGCCCCGACACCGACCGGGAACCGAGCTCGATCGGAGATGAAAAGGAACGTCGATGGCCGGGTGGATTCAGGCCTTGGTGGCGGTGTGGGGTTGTAGCTCGGCCAGATCGGGCTCGCTAATTGCGGTTCGCTCATAGGCGCCGCGCGCATTGAGACGGTCGACAGCGGGTGGCACCAGGTCTTTGGTCTCTTGCTCCGATGGCCGCGTCGCTTCGGCGTGGCTCCAGAGCTTGGGCTCGTCCTCGGATCCTCTGGTCCGGCCGTCTACGCGGGACTCCGTGCCGTAATCGGCAACGGAGTTTGCATTCGGGCGGAACTCGTCGGCGACGGCAAGGCCATCCCGCTGGTCGATCGGATCCCTACCGGCGTCACGGATTGCCTGCGCCGATCGGCCGGGCCCGGCCGGTCCGGACTCTGGTGTCGTGGCTCGATCGGTATCGCGCCCGGCAAAAGTGGGCGCCGTGATTCCATGATCCTTGTCGGCGCGCGATGGGTCAAAAGGGCCTCGGTGCGGCTCCTGACCCTGGTATGGATGGGCCTGCAGATGGGTGGCCGCAGCCAGATCGAGGCTTGCTTCGCTCGGTTGCAGCTGTGTCGTCACCCGTACCGCAGGGCCGAAGCTGTCGCCCTCGATGTCGTCGAGCTTATGTTGGATCGTAACGAGCTTGCGGCCATCCGGAGTCCGGGCCAGGGTGTGACTATCGATCACGATCCCTGCCCGGCCGAAGGCGCCGAGAGGCCCGACAGATCCGATGTGAGGATTCGTCATGTTCAGAAACCCCTTTTCGGTGGCGCACTGTAGCACCCCGAGTCTTAACGGGGAGTTAACAGGGCTTCGAGCGCACCGAGCAGTTGCGGCGGGCCGGCGACGACCGGGTTGCCGCGTTCCAGCGCCTGACGATCGAGATAGGGTATGGCCGCACCGCCTGCGGCCTCGATCAGGCATAATCCGGCAAGGCAGTCCCAGGGCATCATGTGAGCCTCGACATAGCCGATGAGGCGCCCCGCGGCGGTCCAGGCGAGGCCCAGAGCACCCGAGCCTTCGCGATGATAGACGCCGCCCTGCTCCAGGAGCCGGGCGAGCGCCGGCAGGATTTCCTCGACCTCGCGCCGTCGCGAAAAGCCGATGAAGACCGAGCCTTCGGCAAGCGATGCAGCGTCGCTGACCCGGATCGGGCTGCCGTTCAGGGTCGCCTCGCCGCCGCGACGCGCCGAAAACAGCTCGCCGGTATTGGGATCGTAGATGACGCCGATTTGAGATAGGCCATCACGCACATAGGCGATGGAAACGCACCAGGCCTGCAACCCGTTAAGAAAGCTGAAGGTGCCGTCGATCGGGTCGATCACCCAACATCCCTGTTCAGGATCGCCCTCGAGCCCATATTCCTCGCCAAGCAAGGCATCGCCCGGAAAAAGGCTCCGCAACTCGGCGCGTATGAAGGTCTCGACCTCGCGATCCGCCTTGCTGACGAGATCCTGCGGGCCCTTTATCTCGACCTCGAGCATGTCGAGCCGCTGGAAATATCGATGCGCCAGCATGCCGGCATCGCGGGCGACGGCTTCGAGGACCCGTTGCCGCAATGGATCGTTGGCCGCTAGTTCGCTCATCGGGCTGGTCTCGCTCTGGCAATGGTTGCAGTATCGAACGCGAAGAAACCTGAACCGCGCCTCGCGCATTCCGTCGAGACAGCGCCGCAATCATCTAGACGAGGACAACGCTCAATGCACAAAGTTAACGCCAAAGGCGCCACTATGCCGGCACTCGGGTTCGGCACCTGGGACCTGCGCGGCGACACCGCGACCCAGATGGTCGAAACGGCCCTCGCCATCGGCTATCGTCACATCGACACGGCCCAGGCCTATGGCAACGAAATCGAGGTCGGCAAGGGCTTGAAGGCGAGCGCGGTCGTCCGGGACGAAATCTTTCTTACGACCAAGATCTGGCCCGACAACTTCCGTAGCGGCGATTTTCAAAAGGCAGCGGAACTCAGTGTCGAACGCCTTGGAACCGTGCCCGATCTGTTGCTGCTGCACTGGCCAAGCCCGGAGATCCCGCTCGAGGAGACGATCGATGCCGTCAATGACGTCATGCGGAAAGGTCTGGCGAAGCACGCAGGGGTCTCCAACTTCACGGTGGCGATGGTCGAGCAGGCGCAGAAGCGTGCCGAGGTGCCGCTGGCGACGGATCAGGTCGAATATCATCCGTTTTTGACGCAGGAAACGTTGCTGGGCTGTTTCGCCGAAACCGGCATGGCGCTTACCGCCTATTGCCCGCTCGCCCGTGGCAAGGTCCTGGACGATCCCGTGCTGACCCGGATCGGCAAGGCGTATGGCAAGTCGGGCGGGCAGGTGGCGCTGCGCTGGCTGGTGCAGCAGGAGAACGTCATCGCCATTCCCCGCTCATCGAAGGAACCGAACGTGTGCAGCAATTTCGAGATCTTCGACTTCGTCCTGAGCGAGGCCGAGATGGCCGAAATCTCGACGCTCGGCTCGCCCGACGGCCGGCTGGTTGCGATGTCGGCACTCGCCCCCGATTGGGACCGGCCTTAAGCGCCGGCTGCCTGCCTCAGCTCAGATTGGCGACGGAGGTCCGGTTCTCCGCCGCGCGCATGTCGTCGAACGAGCCGTAGCTGGTCGAATAGAGCCTCGAATAGAGACCGTCCGCCGCCATCAGCTCCCGATGGTTCCCGCTTTCGATGATCTCGCCCATATTGAGCACGATGATCCGATCGGCGTTGCGAATGGTCCCGAGCCGATGGGCAATGACGATGCCGGTGCGGCCGTACAGCAGGACCTCAAGCGCCTTTTGGATCTGCAGCTCGGTATAACTGTCGATGCTGGCGGTCGCCTCGTCCAGGACCAGGATCTTGGTGTCGGCGACGATGGCCCGGGCGAAGCTGATCAGCTGCCGTTGGCCGAACGAGAAATTGCTGCCGCTCTGATCGAGTTCCGTCTGGTAGCCGTCCTCGAGCTGCATGATGAAATCATGGGCACCGACCGCTTCGGCTGCGGCGATCACATCCTCCATGGTCGCGTCGGTCTTGTTGTAGCGGATATTCTCGAACACCGTGCCGGTGAAGAGATAGGGGTGCTGCAGCACCATCGCGATCTCGCGGCCGAGCGTGTCGAGCTTGAGATCCCTGACGTCATGGCCGTCGATCAGGACCTGTCCCTCCCAGACGTCGTAGAACCGATGCACCAGGCTGGCGATGCTGGACTTGCCGGAGCCGGTCGGCCCCACCAGCGCCACCGTCTCGCCCGGCCGGATCTTGAGATTGATGTTCTTGAGGATCGGCTGATCCGGCAGGTAGCCGAAGGTGACGTTGCGGAATTCGATCTCGCCCTTGACCGTCTCGAGGTCGACGGCGTCGGGCTTGTCATGGATGTCGACCGGGACGTCCAGCACTTCGAAGATGCGCTGGCCCGAGGCCATGGCGCGCTGCATGACACTGTATTGCATCGTGATCGAGCGGATCGGATCGAAAAAGCGCTGGATGTAGAAGATGAAGGCGACCATCACGCCGAGATCGATCGATTGGTTCATCACCAGCGAGCCGCCTAGAACGACAACGACCCCCATGGCGATGGCGCTCAGCGTATCGACGATCGGGATCATGATCTGGGCATGGCGCGATGCCGAGAGGTGAGCCTCGAGGTTCTCCTTCGCCTTCTCCTCGAACAGGCGGAAATTGACCTGCTCGCGGATCATCGCCTGTACCGTGCGAACGCCGTTGATGCCCTCTGCCAGGGCGCCGTTGCAGGTCGAGCTGGCTTCGCGGGCGCGCAGGAAGGCCTTTCTGGCGCGCGGCAGCCAGACGATACGGACCAGAAACAGCGCCGGCACCACCGAAAGCGTCAACAGGCCAAGTTCCCAATTGAGGGTCAGCAGAACGGTGATAATGCAGATCAGCAGCAACAGATCGCCTAGGGCGAAGATCGAGGTCTCGAGGAACTCCTGGAGTGCGCCGACATCGCCCTGCAGCCGCGACATCAGGCGGCCGACCTCGGTCTTGTCCATGAACCGCAGCGAAACCTGCTGCAAATGCAGGTACATGGCCCGTCTGAGGTCGGCCAGCACCTGCTCCGCGACATTGCCCACCAGCTTCAACTGGACGAAGTTGGCCGCGGAATTGATCAGGACGAGAACGGTGAAGATCGCGACGGTCCAGAGGAGTCGTGAATTGCCAACGCCGGCTTCGGGCAGGGCGTGATCGATGGCGTCCCGGATCGCCAAGGGAATGGCCACGGAACTGGCGGTGAAGATGCCGACGGCGATGAAGGCGATGCGGAGCGGCCGCTTGTAGGGTTTGACGAAACCCAGGAATCGCTTGACGACATGGCCGTTGAAGACCTCGCCGAAGATGCGTTCGTCGTGACTGACCTGCGAGCCGACGACGGCATGGGGCGGGCGCCGCCAGTCGGCACCCTGCGGTAGACTAGTTGTCGCCATGATGTTCCGTTCCGACACCTTGCAGTTCGTAGAGCGCCTTGTAGCGGCCGCCTTGCGCCAGGAGCTCTTCATGCGTGCCGCGCTCGACGATTTCGCCATGTTCCAGGAACAGGATCTCGTCGGCATGCATCAGTGAGCTCAGTCGATGCGAGATGATGATGGTGGCGCACGTCTTGGCGAAATCGATCAGCGAGGCACGGATCTGCTTTTCCGTGACCGCATCGATCGCGGAGGTCGCGTCGTCGAGCGCCAATATCGAAGGCAGCAGCAGGGTGCTGCGCGAGATCGACAGGCGTTGGCGCTGACCGCCCGAGAGCGAGATGCCGCGTTCGCCGACCAGCGATTCGTAGCCTTGCGGCAGCCGGCCGATGTAATCGTGCAGGCGCGCGCTTTCGGCGGCTTGCGAAATCCGGTCTCGGTCGGCCCAGGGATCGCCATAGGCCACGTTGTTCTCGATCGAGGCCGTGAAAAGAAAGGCATCCTGCTGGACCACGCTGACGACGCGCCTTAGCGACTCCAGCGTGCAGTCGCGGATATCGATGCCGTCGATGGTGATGCGACCCTCGCTGACATCGTAAAAGCGCGGCAGCAAGTGGGCGATGGTCGACTTGCCGCTGCCGGGCGGGCCGACGATCCCGAGCGTCTGGCCGGCAGCCACCTCGAAGCTGATGCCGCGCAACACCGCGATTTTCGTGGCCCTGGGATTATAGGCAAAATGTACGTTCTCGAACCGCAGGGTGCGGGGCTTGCCAGGCTCCAGCACAACCGCGTCCGGCTTTTCGGGGATGATATCGGTCTCATCCAGGATCTCGAAAAGGCGCCTGCCGGACATCGAGGCCCGGGCAAAGGCGTTGACCACCATGCCAAGCTGGCGCACCGGCAGCTGGAGAATGGTCATGAAGGCGAGAAATTCGGCGAGCGTACCGACGCTGATCTCGCCGTTGGCGACCTTGAGGCCGCCGACCCACAGCACCAGCGCCATTGCCAACAAATACTCGAAGGTCATCAGCGAGGTCAGGCGGAACCGGAGTTGCACCCTGGTCTTGGCGAGATCCAAGGCCTTTTCGGCGGATTTGTCGAAGGCCACCATCTCGTAGAGTTGGGCGCCGAAGGCGCGGACCACCCGGATACCGCCGAGGTTTTCCTCCATGATCCGGGTTAGCACGCCCAGGCGTTCCTGCAACTCCAGCCAGACCTGACGCAGCTGCAGCCGTCCGACAGTGGCATTCCAGGCGACGAACGGCACGAAGCTGAGGCTCAAGAGGCCCAAAAGGATGTCGGTCCGCATCAAGAGATAACACCCGGCAAAGATCAGCGTCGCGAGGAACAGCATGCGGATCAACGCCTGATCGATAAACATCCGGACACCCTCGACGTCGAGCATGCCCCGGGTGATCAACTCGCCGGTATGGATCTTGTCGTGGTAGCTGAAGCTCAGCCGCTGCAACTGACGATAGAATTGGAGCCGCAGCGCATAGCCGATGCTCTGACCGATCGCCTCGCTCTGGTAGGTGAAGATCATCGTCAGGATGCCGCGCACCACGCCGGCCCCGAAGATCAGTAAGGCCGCATAGAGGAGGGCGGTATGGACCACCTCCGGGGATACTGCCGCACCGCTCAGGAGGCTGTAGGCATCGTCCACGGCGTTGCCGAGCAGGCGTGGAATGGCCAGTTGAAAAATTGCAGCGCCGAACGCGCAGACAAGGGCGATCGTCAGCCGACCGGGATGGGCCAGCGACATGCGGGCAATCCGCCGAAGGGTATTGAACGTGTCGGCGGAGGGCTCGTCGGCATGAGTTTCGGCGGCATCGGGCGATATGGCTTGCGCCAGGGACATTTCGTACGACTCCAGAGCGGAACTTGCAGCGGCGCGACGGCATGTAACCCGTCCGTGCCCCTTGCCGGTTCCGGCAGATCTCGATCAGCGAGGACCCGCCCGTTAACACAAATCCGGCAGGCCTCAAAACCAGGGAATAGAGTGGTCGACGGTTCGCCGACGTAACACCGATCGGAGCGAGACAAACCCTGCGGCACCGGCGGGATACGGGCGAAACCCTCGTTTCGCCTCCACCCTACAACCTCTCGCGAGATTGGCAATATTTCGACGGCGCACGACCCGCTGCCATCCCAACGTCAATTATCTGCCTTAAAACTGTCATAATCCGTCCTTAGCATACTGTCTGTCGAATAATCTACGATTGAAATCCCCAGTGATCGCCAAGCCTGGATTTCCGAGGACGGAGAGGAACAGATGAAAACTTCGAGACGAACTATGTTTGCGGCAACATTGTCGCTCGCCGCGTTGGGACTGAGCCTGCCGGCTCAGGCCGATGTTCGCCTTATCGGGTCGGGCGCGAGTTTTCCGTTTCCGATCTATACCACCTGGTTCAAGGATTTCAGCCAGCAGACCGACGGCGTCACAATCGACTACCAGTCGAAAGGTAGCGGCGCCGGCATTCAGGATTTCATCAATCAGACAGTCGATTTCGCGGCTTCCGACGCCGGCATGACCGACCAAGAGATCGGCCAGGTCAAGGGCGGTGCCGTGCTGCTGCCAATGACCGCAGGCGAGATCGTTCTTGCCTACAACATTCCAGATGTGGGCGAGGGACTGAAATTGCCGCGGGATGTCTATCCCCAAATATTTATGGGCAACATCGATAACTGGAACGATCCCCAAATCGCCGAGGCCAATCCCGATCTCGAGCTGCCCGATATGAACATCACGGTCGTGCGCCGTTCGGACAGTTCCGGCACGACCTTCAATTTCACCAACCACCTGAGCGCAATAAGCGAAGACTGGGCCAATGGGCCGGGTGTCGGCACCACGGTGCAGTGGGCGGATGCGAGCAACATCGTTGCCGGACCCAAAAATGATGGTGTGACCGCACTCATCAAGCAGACCCCGGGCTCGATCGGCTATATCGAATATGGCTATGCCAAGCTCACCGGCTCAATGACCGCGGAACTCGAAAATCAGTCCGGCAATTACGTGGCGGCAGGCGGCGAATCGGGTGCCGCTGCTCTGGCGAGTGCCGAGTTCCCCTCAACGACACTCCCCGAATCGGGCGATGCGTCGGATCTTCGCGTCTTCATCCCGGATCCCTCGGGCGACGAGAGCTATCCCATCGTCACCTTCACCTGGATGATGTTCTACCGTCAGCAGGAACAAGAAAAGGCTGATGCGCTTAAGGCGATGGTGGAGTATGGTCTGACCGAAGGTCAAAGCGTCGCAGACCAGCTGGGTTATATTCCGTTGCCGGAAGCGGTCGTCGAAAAGGTCCGCGAGACGGCGAACCAGATCGGTATCGAAGGCGCATAATCATACCGCGAGGTATACACCCCGTTACCGGGATGTGCAGGATCACGTGAACCAATCCACGTGATCCTCGCTCCCGGGCTTGGGTGGGTAAGGGCAAGAGTGAGAGCGGGCGCTTAATGTCTCGGAATGCGGTGTTTCAAGCACTTGGCTCGGAAAGCGTTTCGAGGCCGCCTTCGAAATTCGACTACGCCGCCGATCGGACCTTCCGTTCCCTTGCCATCGGCTGCGCGGTGCTCATCATCGCTCTCGTCGCCTATATCTTATGGGAGATCGGGGGCGCCGCCTGGCCGGCCATCTCGAGCTACGGCCTGGATTTTCTGGTCGGCACCGATTGGAATGTCAGCGAGCAGGAATTCGGGATTCTGCCGCAGATCTGGGGGACGCTGTACAGCTCCCTCCTGGCGCTGCTGATCGGCGGGTTCTTCGGCATCACTGTCGCGATCGTGCTGACCCAGCATTTTCTGCCGCCCCGTATCGCCATCGTCTTTCGGACAATCGTTGAAATGCTCGCGGCAATCCCGAGCGTCGTCTATGGCCTTTGGGGCATCTATGTCGTCATTCCGGCAATCCGGCCGGTGGCGAACTGGCTCCACGAGGCTCTGGGCTTCATCCCATTCTTCTCGACCTCGCTCGCCGGACCCGGCCTGATGCCGGCGGTCATCGTGCTATCCATCATGATCCTGCCGACGGTGGCGGCGATTTCGCAGGACGCCTTGCAGTCGATCCCCTTCAAAACCCGCGAAGCCGCCTTCGGCATGGGCACGACGCGCTGGGAAGCGATCTTCCGCGTCATGATCCCGACAGCTTCGGGCGGTATTTTCGGCGCCTTGGTGCTGGGTTTCGGACGGGCGCTCGGTGAGACCATGGCGCTCGCCATGCTGATCGGCAACGCCAATCAGATCAGTCTGTCCTTGTTTGCGCCGGCCAACACGCTAGCGTCGTTGATGGCGTCCAACTGGCCCGAGGCCGGCGCCATCGAGCAGAATGCGTTGATGTATGCAGCACTGGCGCTGCTTGCCATCACCTTTGTCGTCAATGTCTTCGGCACCTGGATCATGTCCTACGCCACCCGTCACACACGCTAGGGCAGGGAGCACGCCATGGCCGCCATAACGCCGCCGCGCGGCGCCTCGCTTGCCGGCATTCCGCAACTCAGGGCCTCGCGGTTCGAGGGCCGCAACCTCAAGAACCTCATCTATACGATCGTCGCCCTGATCGTCGCCGGTATCGCAGCAATACCGCTCATTTCCGTACTTTACATGCTCTTGAGCGAGGGTGGCGTAAGGCTGTTCGGCAACGTGGTCGCCATCTTCACCGAATTGCCGCCCGCCGGCTTCGAGATGGGGGGCGGGTTCGGCAATGCCATTATCGGCACGTGCGTGATGGTCGGGATCGCCGCCCTGATCAGCGTGCCGGTCGGCATTCTCTGCGCCACCTATCTTGCCATTCTCGGGCCCGCCAATCGTCTGGCAACCGTGTCCCGGTTCCTGGCCAAGGTGTTGACCGGCTTCCCCTCGATCCTCGCCGGTGTCTTCGCCTACGCGGTGGTCGTGCTATGGATGGGCACGTATTCGGCCATCGCTGGCGGTATCGCGCTTTCGGTGCTGATGCTGCCGACCGTGATCCTGACCGCCGAAGAAGCCATGAAGATGGTGCCGCAGCGGATGAAGGACGCGGCGTTCGGCATGGGCTGCACGCGCTCCCAAGTGATCTGGAGCGTCGTCCTACCGACGGGCCTTCCGGGCATTCTCACCGGCGTGATGCTGGCCGTGGCCGGTGCCGCAGGAGAATCAGCGCCGCTGCTGTTCACGGCATTGTTCAGCAATTACTGGATGAGCAGCCTGAGCGAGCCGACCGCGTCGCTATCGATCCTCATCTACAACTTCTCGGGCATGCCGTTCGAGAACCAGATCGAGCTCGCCTGGACCGCATCGCTGGTGCTCGTGCTAATTGTTCTGGTCTTCAACATCCTGAGCCGTATCTTCGGCAGACAAAAATACTAGTAACACAATCAAACCGCCCCAACGGGAAAGCACCAATGAACGAAACCGCAGTTGTCTCTCCGTCGGTGGCAGGAGCGAGGTCCAATGGTCATGCTAATGGCGCCGCGGCCATCGACTGCCAGGTCGACAAAATCTACTATGGCGACTTCCTTGCCGTTCGCGATTCGCACATTCCGATCGAAAAAGGCAAGATCACGGGTTTCATCGGTCCCTCGGGCTGCGGCAAGAGCACGGTGCTGCGCAGCCTCAACCGGATGAACGACCTCATCCCGGTCTTTCGGTTCGAAGGCATGGTGCAGTTCATGGGCCAGGACATCTATGCCCGGAATATCGATCCGGTGATGGTCCGGCGCCATATCGGCATGGTTTTCCAGCAACCCAACCCGTTCTCCATGAGCATTTTCGACAATGTTGCGTTCGGCTTGCGGCTCAATCGATTCAAGGGCGATATCGAGGAACGTGTCGAGCATGCCTGCTCGCGCGCCGCGATCTGGACCGAAGTGAAGGACAAGCTCAAGAATAGCGGCCTGTCATTGTCCGGCGGCCAGCAGCAGCGGCTGTGCATCGCCCGCGCGATTGCCACCGAGCCCACCGTGCTCCTGATGGATGAGCCCTGCTCGGCGCTCGATCCCATCGCCACGCGCCAGATCGAGGAGCTGATGCTGGAGCTGAAGAAGGAATACACGGTGGCCATCGTCACCCACAACATGCAGCAGGCGATGCGGGTCGCCGACACCACGGCATTTCTCGGTGTGGACATGTCGGCCGGCGGGCGTACCGGCTATCTCGTCGAACTCGGCGAGACCAAGCAGGTTTTCGAGGATCCGCGGGAGGAGTTGACCCAGAAATATGTCCGGGGCGAGTTCAGCTGACGCCATGAACCGCGGCGTGCCTGACCGCGGCTGAAGACCAAGAAAAGGATCGGGAGATGCGCTTTTCTCCTCTAATTATGCTGGTCGCTTTGTGCATGCTCTCGGAGCGTGCTGCAGGGCAGTCAGGATCGGTCTATTTGTTCGGCGCCGGCGCCACATTTCCGGCGCCGCTCTACCAGAAATGGATCGAAGAATTCGAAGCTGCCAATGCCGGCGTCGACATCGAATATGATGTTGTCGGCAGTGGTGCTGGCATTGATCGCTTCGTTACAGGGTCGGTCGATTTCGGAGCAAGCGACCGGGCCTTGTCCGATCAGGATATTGCGAAAGTCGAGCGTGGGGTTCAACTGATTCCGGCGACGGCAGGCTTGGTAGTCCTCGCCTACAATTTGCCGGAAGTTAGCGACACGATCAGGCTGCCGCGCGACGTGTTGGTCGATGTCTTCAATGGGATCGTTACGGAATGGGACGATACGCGGATTGCGGAGGCCAATCCCGATATCGAATTGCCGGGCCTGACAATCGCACTCGTCGCCCGCAGGGACGGCAGCGGCACAACCTTTGCCTTCACTAACCATCTGAGTTCGATCAGCCCGGATTGGGCCGAAGGGCCGGGCGCAGGCACGCTGGTGGGCTGGCCCGGACGCGTCGCCACGGCGTCAGGTAACGAGGGCGTAGCGCAGAAGATCAAGATCGGTCATGGTACGCTCGGTTACGTCGAATACGGTTTTGCCCGGCGCCTGGGCTTGCCGATGGCAATCCTGGAGAACAAGTCCGGTAGGTTCGTTGCTCCGGATGCTGTTAGCGGACAAGCGGCGCTCGCCGGAACGGCTGGCGAGATGCCAGAGAATTTAAGGCTGTTCATGCCCGATCCCGAAGGCGATGACGCCTATCCCATCGCCACCTATTCATGGCTGATGCTGTATGGAAATTACGAGAACCAGGCCAAACGCTCGGCGCTCGCCAACTTCGTCTCTTATGGCCTCACCGACGGCCAGAAATTCAGCGACGAACTCGGTTACATCCCGCTGCCGAATGAAGTCGTGACGCTCGCCATGAGCGGCCTCCAGAACGTCCAGTAGACGCGTCATCGCCACCCATAATCCGCTGCCCCGCGCCATCCGATCGAGCCCTTGAAGCATCGAGGGCTCAATCTCGAGGCGATTCATGAGAGCCTGCTCGCCGTCCAGCGGGACTTTCCGAAAATCAACCAATCACTGAATAGTGCGCGGGATACGATGGATAACGCCATCGTCGCCAATATGATGAGCGGCTACCGCTATCTCGACGAAATTATCCGGGACGAGCGGGATCTCCTGGCGATGGGGCATAGCGAGCGGGTTCTCGAGTTCAACCATCGCGTACTTTGTGGCGAGGAGGCCGCGACCCGCCTCGAGTTCCGTCACCACATCGAACGGACCACGCACCACTTCTATGAAGGCCATGGCGGCGTCGGCACGCTGATCGACTATGTCGACATTCACCGGAGCGACGATGTCTGGCGGCTCGCGGCGGGCATCTACATTAGCATCCTGAGCGAGCCGCAGCTCTTCATCGAGGGCAATCATCGCGCCGGCTCCCTGATCATGAGCTATCACCTGGTGCGCAACGGCAAGCCGCCCTTCGTGCTTTCGGTGAGCAACGCCAAGCCCTATTTCGATCCTTCCACCCTGATCAAGGCAAGCAAGAAGAACAGCGTCAGGACGTTGATCGAAATGCCGAAGATCCGCCGCCGATTCGCGGCGTTCCTGAAGGAACAAGGCGAGCGATGCTATTTGTTGCGCGCCTAACGCATTGAAATTTCAAGGTTCCGGGCATCATTCATCGAGATCGAAATGGTCGCGGGCCAGATCGAGCCATTGCTGGTTGGTCGGCCCGATGCTTTCGGGATAGAGGTAGATTCCGAGAAAACGCAAATCCTCATGGGCCGGCAAGGGCTGGGCATAGCAGTCGGCGTCGGCCAGCGTCGAATAGCAGAAATGCGGCACGGTGCCTTCGGTCAGCTTCTCGTAACGCGAGCTGCAGCCGCCTGTAAGTGCGAGGAGCACTGCCGCACCCGCTGCCACCCGCAATCGGGCTGTACAAGAACGCATGTGTGAATCCACACTGTTTGTCTGAGAGTCTGAGCGTAGTGCATCGCGCCGCATCTTAAGGATTTGGTAATCATGAAACGTACCGACCGGCGCCGTTTCGTTAAGAGTCTGCTCTTCATTGCGGCTCTAACATTCATCGCGCCGAAACCTGCGTCGACCCAGGAACCGTCGAGCAGGCGATCCCCGTTGGGTGAAGTAACGGCCCTGTTGGGTGAAGTAACGGCGCGGCGCGGCGTTGCCGTGGCCGTGCGCGCGGGCGAGCCGGTCCCACTTGCGATCGGCTCTTCGATCATGGTCACCGACCGGGTCCGCACGGCTGCCGGTGCCAAGCTCGAGATCGCCCTGGTCAGCGGCGGTACCATGGTGATCGGCCCCGACAGCAACGTCTCGATGGAGCGCTTCGATGCCGGCCCATTGCCGGCGCCGGTTCAAGGCGTGGTCGATCTTTTGAGCGGCATCGTCCGCCTGGTCCTTAACGAGCTGCCGGCCGGCAGTTCGGTCGATGTCCGGACCACCGCTGCGGTCGCCATGGTCCGTGGCACCAAGTTCGTCGTCCAGATCGACCATGAACTGCCGGTACCGACAGCGAGCGTCTTTGTCGCCTCGGGCACGGTGCAGGTCGAAGGGCGCATCGGTGAGGCGGTTCGACTTCAGGCGGGCGAAGGGGTCGACGTGGCGGAAGGCGAGGCGGCAGGTCCGGTCAATCAATGGGGTGCCCAGCGGGTCGCACGCGTCCTCGAGCTTGTCACCATTCGCTAATACCCGTCGCCATGCATAACGCGGCACCTCGTCATCCGGCCAAAATCGACTGGCGGTGGCGGGTGATCGCGATGAGCGTCGCCTTCATGGCCGGTCTTCTCGGCGTCCTGCTGATGGATCGGATGGGGCCGCTCAGCCAACTCGAAACAGCGAGCCTCGACTGGCGCTTTCGCCTGCGCGGCCCGCGACCCGCACCGCGCGAGGTCGGCCTGCTGGTGATCGACGAGGCGACGCTCGACGCACTCGGAGGCTGGCCACTCTCGCGCCAAGCGCTGGCGGAAACGATCGAGCGCCTGCGCGCCGTCGGGGCCAGGGTTGCTGCACTCGACATGGTGCTCGCGGAAGCGCATCGACTGCCGGACGGCACGCTTGCGGCGGAAGATGCGGCCCTTGCCGACACCATTCGCGAGGCGAAAGGCGTCGTTTTTCCTGTGGCGTTCGGTTTCCAGCCCGAAATTCTAGGCGATCGCACCACGCCCGAGGAATTGCGCAGCCATGCCTATCGGGTTGTGCTCAGAGGCGAAAATTCACCCGATCCGCCGCTGGCGAGCCAGGTTCTCCTGCCGGCCAGGGCTTTCCTCGCCGCCATGCCGACGCTCGGCCATGTCAGTCTCGAACTGGCTGGCGACGGCGTCCTTCGCTACGACCTGCCGGCGATCCAGTACGAGGACGAGATCTACCCGAGTTTCGGCGTTGCCGCCCTTGGCGCGTTCCTCGGGATCGCCCCTGAAGACATCGTGCTCGACCTCAATCGGGGCGTGATGGTCGGCTCACGGCTGGTGCCGTTCGACCGGGACTATCGGCACTACCTGAATTTCTACGGTCCCGAGGGAACCATCCGGCGGCACAGCCTGATCGATCTTCTGGAGGCCCGCACCCCCCGCGAATTGTTTTCGGGACGCCTCGTGGTGATCGGTGTCGACGCACTGGGGATGGGCGATCGCTTCCCGACACCCTTCGTCGCCAGTCTTTCGGGTGCCGAATATCTCGCAACCTCCATCGCCAATATGATCGACGGCACATCGCTGCATCGGGGGCCACGACAAACGGGGCTCGACGTTATGGTGATCGCCCTCTTGGCGGCGCTGACCGCAACGGTCATGGCGCGCGGCCGTCCGGTCATTTCAATCGCCTGGGTGGTAGCGCTCATCGTGTTCGTCGCCGCCTGGTGCCAAGCGTGGTTCGTCCTTGCCGATTGGTGGGTGTCCTTCGCGTTTCCGGCTCTTGCCATAGTGATCGCGGCGACGATCACGCAGCTGACCCATGCCGTGATCGGCTTGCGCCAGACCCGGCTGCTCGAACATGATCGGGCGACACTGGCTCGGCATTTCGCACCCCAGGTCGTCGATGAGTTATTGCGACGCGATTATCGGGTGCAACTCGATCGCTCGCAAAATGCAGCGGTCGTGTTCTTCGATTTGGTCGGCTTCACCACGCTCTGCGAGCAGATGCGGCCGGGTGAGGCGATCGCCCTGGTGCGGGGTTTCCACAGGCTCGTCGAAGCCGCGGTATTCCGGCACGGTGGCATGATCGCCAATTTCGCGGGCGACGGTGTCATGTGTTGTTTCGGTATTCCGGAGGCCCGCGAGGATGCAGCGCTCGACGCCATCCTGGCCGCCCGCGATCTCGTCAGCTCGCTGGAAGACTGGCGCGCTCAGCCGGCCTATCGGCGGCACGGTGCGATTGGCGTCGGCGTCGGCGTTCACAGCGGTAATGTGCTGATCGGCAATGTCGGCGGCGAGCAGCAATTGCAGTATTCAGCGATCGGCGACACGGTCAATACCGCGAGCCGGCTGGAGTCGCTGACCCGCGAACTCGGCACGCCGATCCTGATTTCGGCGCGTGCCATGGCGGAAGCGCAAGCGTGCCGGCCGAAGTGCGATCTGAACGAGTCCTTCGTCTGCTTGGGTCCGATCATTCTGCGCGGGCGTGACGAGCCGATCACCGTTTGGGGGCTGGCATCGACCCTGACATCGACTGCGGCCGAAACCGCGCCGTCGATGCCAGGGCCGATAGCGACGAATTAGAGGGCTACGCGGCGCGCCGCGCCTGCGAGACCCTGGCCTCGATCTCCTGCCAGCAGGACAGTGCCTTGCTGTCGGGGATTTCGATATCACGCATGGTGATGAGCTGGCCGGGCTCGATGCTGTGCTTGAAGCGGATGTTCTCCGCCAAGCCGATCGGCAGATGGCCGGGGTGATCGGCGATGCGGACACAGATGCCGCGCACGTCGAAGCTGCCGCAGCCCCGTTTGATCCGGGTACCCGCCTTGATCTTGCGTTTGGCCACCGTGGCGATGCCG
This sequence comes from Geminicoccaceae bacterium, assembly GCA_041750975.1. Classification (GTDB taxonomy): domain Bacteria; phylum Pseudomonadota; class Alphaproteobacteria; order Geminicoccales; family Geminicoccaceae; genus JBGSYN01. The sequence goes on from JBGSYN010000104.1 coordinate 38,158, forward strand.
ATTTCGGGCACGGCCCCGTTGTCAAGCAGGATGCCGCCACCACGGGTCATCCGCTCGAGGGTACGGAAGACTTCGAGATGGACGAAAATATTGTTGCGGATCAGCGTGTAATAGGGTCCGTCACCGAGCTTCAGATAGCGCAATGCATCCTTCTGCTCTTCGTTGTGACGCGCGATCACGAACACGCCGTGCGGCAGTTTGCGTGACAACACGTAATCGGTGATCGGACGGCCCTGCGCCTTGGCGGCGTCGCCAAGGATCGTCGCTGCCTCCGCGAGGTCATCGGTTTCCGGCCCGATCAGCTCATCCCTGGCGATGCCGGCGCCGAAATAATTGCCGACCAACGCCTGCTCGAACTGCATCTTGGTGCCGTCGGTAAATGACGTCACCATCGGCATGCTGATACCCTGCTTGCCGGCCCAGAACTTCATGTCCTGGGGTGAGGGGGTGCGATTGAGAAAGCCCTTCATGTTGCCGAGCACGAGGGGCTCGAAGCCCATGGCTTCGGCTTCCTCGACCAGCGAGGCCTGACAACCCGGCTGGTCGCCGTCGGCCTCGGTGAGATAGCCGCGTCCGACGAACCATGAGCCGGTCGTGACATGGAATTCGGGGTTCAGGGTCACCACCTTGCGCCCGGCCTCGAGAGCTTTGGCGACGGTTTCGGTGGCGAAATGGACATCGCCCGTGCATTCGAAAACGATGTCGCTATGGGCGACGACCTCGTCGATGTCGTTGGTGAGAACGCCCTCGATCGGAAAATCGACACGGCCCACCGGCCGCCTCGTCAACACCTTGGAGAGGGTGTATTCGGGCCGATGGACGACCTCCATGCAGAAATGGCGCGCGACGAAGCCGGTGCCGACGACGCCGATCCGATGAACAGGTTTGGCATTCCGAGACGTAACCATGCGTTGCCCCTTGGCTGCGCAGCTCATCAATCAAAGCTGCAACTCTAGCGTTGAAACTCAGCGCAAAAACTAACCAAGGAGGTGAGCGAAAATCGTTAATGCTGCGAACAAACGGATGGTTTCGCGGAACGGAAGCGCCTGATACGTAGCGTTGTATGAACCGGGCCTCTGGGCTCGAACAAGAGGGAGAGATTGATGCGAGGCGTTGTTTCCGGTCGACGGTTCGGGTTTGCCGCTGGGATCATGCTGGCGCTACAGGGGTGTGCATCCGATCCAACCCTCGATGTTTCGTCACGCCCGGACGTGCAGCACGCCCGCACCCAGCTCGAGCAGGCGATGTCGGCGGGGCCGGTATGGCTGGAAAGCAACCAGCCGCCGGCGCCGCTCGAGGCGAGCGAACTCGGCCAGCTGGCGTCGAGCGGGATCCCGGCCTTGAACGTGCCGTTCACGACGCAGCGGGAGGAGGCCGGCGACCCGAGCTATCGCCTGGTCCTGTTATTCATCGACAAGGACGCGCTCGTCGACATCGAGCCTTGCAACGCGCCGCTTTCGGAGCCGACGCCCGAGCTTGAATTCCTCGGCTTGGCGGCTGCATTCTGCGAGGGCACGACGAGGATTGCCGAGGTCGCGGGCCCGAGCGGCGGGGCTACGGCCGAGGATGCAAGGCGGCTGGTGTGGCGGGCGACCTCACAACTCTTTCCCGATGACTGGAACCGGACCTACGGCCTGAGGCGGGTTTTCTGATCAGGTTTTCGAGAAGCAGGACCTGACCACGTCCAGGGCCGCGGCCTCCGGTGCAACGCGTCCATCCGCGACGGCGGCTCGATTCGAGGCAACCCGTTCCTGCAGCTCGGCATTCTGCATCAGCATGTCGCGCATGGACCGTTCCAGCGCTGCCTCGAACCCCCGCAGACGCTGATCGCGCCGGCGCGCCTCGAAGGCCCCGCTTTGGCGATTGCGCTCGCGAAATAGCTCGCAGGCATGCCAAAGCTCGGACAAACCTTCGTTCTCCAGCGCACTCACCAGATGCACCCATGGCGAGGCATCGGCCGGCTTCGCCAGGAGCCGCAGCGCCGAGCTCAGTACCCGCGCCGCCTCTTGGGCCGACGCCAGATTGCTGCCGTCGGCCTTGGTCACGACCAGAAGATCCGCGACCTCGAGGATACCCTTTTTGATGCCCTGAAACTCGTCGCCGGCGCCCGGCTGCATGAGCAACAGAAAGAGGTCGACCAGATCGGCGACCAGCGTTTCGGATTGTCCGACCCCGACCGTCTCGACGATGACGACATCATATCCAGCCGCCTCCATCAGGGTGATGGCCTCGCGGGTGGTCCGGGCGATGCCGCCAAGCTCGCCTTTCGAGGGCGTGGGGCGGATATAGGCGTGGGGATCGCTCGCGAGCCGCGGCATCCGGGTCTTGTCGGCAAGGATCGAGCCGCCGGTCTTGCCGCTGCTGGGATCGACCGCGAGGACGGCAAGGCGATGGTCCTGACCCGTCAAGAGCGTGCCAAAAGCATCGAGAAACGTACTCTTGCCGACCCCGGGCGTGCCGCTGACACCGATCCGAAAGGCGCTTCCGGAAAAGGGGCGCAGCCGTTCGAGCAGGAGCGCCGATTGCTCGCGGTGGTCGATGCGGCCGGATTCGATCAGCGTGACGGCGCGGGCGAGGCTCGATCGATTGCCGGCGCAAACCTCATCCGCGAGGCGTTCGATCCGATCCGTCACGGCGCCTCGGGTTCGAGATAGCCGAATTTTCGCGCGAGCTGGCGCAGGAGATCGAGGGCCGCCTCGGCGATCACCGTGCCGGGGCCGAATACGGCGGCAACGCCCGCAGCTTCGAGCTCCGGGATATCCCCGCGCGGCACCACGCCGCCGATGACGATCATGATGTGGCCGCCATCCCGGGCCCCGAGTTCGGTCTTGAGTTCCGGCACCAGCGTCAGGTGACTGCCGGCGAGCGTGCTGACCCCGACGATGTGAACGTCATTGTCCACGGCCTGTTGTGCCACCTCGCCCGGGGTCTGGAACAGCGGGCCGATATCGACGTCGAAGCCGAGATCGGCGAAGGCCGTGGCGATCACTTTCTGGCCGCGGTCATGCCCGTCCTGTCCCATCTTGGCAATCAGGATCCTGGGCCTGCGCCCGTCCTGCTCTTCGAACCGGGAAGTAGCGGCGCGAACCGCCTGCAGCGACTTCAAGCCCATGGCCTCCTGTGCATAGACGCCCGAAATGGCGCGTGTCTCGGCCCGATGACGCCCCCAGATCCGTTCGAGTGCGGTCGTCATTTCGCCGACCGTGGCGCCGGCGCGTGCCGTCTCGATCGAGCCTGCCAGAAGATTGCCTTGACCGGAGGCGGCGATCCCGCCCAGTGCTTCGAGAGCGCTTTGCACCTTGGCCTCGTCCCGCTCTTGCCTGAGCGTCTCGAGTTTGGCGCATTGCCGCGCGCGCACGGCGCGGTTGTCGATTTTCAACACCTCGATGTCGTCGACATCCTCCGCGACGAAGGCATTGACGCCGACGATGAGCTGTTGCCCGCTGTCGATCCGCGCCTGGGTTCGTGCCGCCGCTTCCTCGATCCGAAGCTTGGGCAATCCCCGCCCGATCGCGCGCGCCATTCCGCCCAGCGCCTCGACCTCGGCGATATGGGTCTTTGCCTGGTCGATCAGCTCACGCGTGCGCCGTTCCAATTCGACCGAGCCGCCCCAGGGATCGATGGTCCAGCAGGTATCGGTCTCGTGGGCCAGGATGAGCTGCGTGTTGCGGGCGATCCTGGCACTGAAATCGCTCGGCAGGGCCAGCGCCTCATCCAGCGCGTTGGTATGGAGCGACTGGGTCTGACCTTGGGTCGCCGCCATTGCCTCGATCGTCGTTCGGATCACATTGTTGAAGACGTCGCTGGCGGCGAGCGACCAGCCGGACGTCTGGCTATGCGCCCTGAGCGCCAGCGATTTCCGGTTTTTGGGCTCGAATTGTGCGACGAGTTCAGCCCATAGCGCCCGCGCCGCGCGAAGCTTGGCGATCTCGGCAAGGTAGTCCATGCCGATGCCCCAGAAGAAGCTGAGCCGCGGCGCGAAACTGTCGATGTCGAGGCCGGCCTTGAGGCCGGTCCGGACATATTCGATGCCGTCCGCGAGCGTGTAGGCCAGCTCGAGATCGGGCGTCGCCCCGGCTTCCTGCATGTGATAGCCGGAAATGCTGATCGAGTTGAAGCGCGGCATCCGCGACGCGGTGAAGGCCATGATGTCCGCAACGATGCGCATCGAAGGTTCGGGCGCAAATATATAGGTGTTGCGGACCATGTATTCCTTGAGAATGTCGTTCTGGATCGTCCCGCTCAGTTTTTCAGGGGCGACCCCCTGCTCTTCGGCGGCGACGATGAAGAGGGCCAGCACCGGTAGGACGGCGCCGTTCATGGTCATCGAGACGCTGACCTGATCGAGCGGGATGCCGTCGAACAAAGTGCGCATGTCGAGGATCGAATCGATGGCCACCCCGGCCATGCCGACATCGCCCGCGACCCTCGGATGATCGCTGTCATAGCCCCGGTGCGTGGCCAGATCGAAGGCGATCGAAAGGCCCTTCTGCCCGGCCGCGAGGTTGCGCCGATAGAACGCGTTGCTTTCCTCGGCCGTCGAGAAGCCCGCATATTGGCGGATGGTCCAGGGCTGGGTCGTGTACATCGTCGGATAGGGACCGCGCAGATAAGGCTGCAGGCCCGGATAGGTCTCGTCGTGACCTTGATCCCTGACGGTGCCGGGCCCGACAAGCTCATCGAATGTCTCGGTCCCGACTGTAATGCCGTCGGCGGCCTCGAACTGCTGCACGAGTTCCCAGGCGCGCCGGGCCATCTCGAGCGTCAGGCTTTCGACGAAGCCGCTGCCACGAAGCGGGTCGGCCACCCCGGAAAGATGCGTTTCGTGCAGCAATACCAGCTGGATGTTGCGGGCAAGCCGTTTCGAGCGGCCGGTCGGTCCGCCGGCTGGAAGGTCATGCGGCAGAACCTCGATCGTGTCGGCGCCGCCCAGTACTGCGGCGCAGGCGGAAATGGTGTTGCGGATCAAATTGCTCTCGACATCGTCCTCCGTGAGGGAGCGTCTGCCGGTCGCTGCGACCAGACTAATTCGCCCGGTCCGGCCGAGCTTGCCGTCGATGCTGTGGAGCAGGAGCCGAGCCGCGCGCAGCTTGGCAACGGATGAGAAAAGGTAGGTGTCGACGGCGATGCGGACCGCCCGCGCACTACTCTCATCGCGCAGATAGCCCGCAATGATGCCGGCAAGTTCCTGAACAGGGGTGGCGCCGGCTTCGTGCAGCGCCATTCCGTCCGTGGCGACATCGTTGCGTTCCGCTCCGTCCGTAGGGGAAATTCCCCGATAGAGGCGGTCGGCGGCCGGATAGAGCCGCCGTATAGCGATGCCGTCGGGGGTCAGGTGCGAGGGGTCGAGCGGTTTGTCGTGCCGCGCGCAGATTTCAGCCGCCACAGACCGCCATTGCTCGAATTCCGTTCCGGACGCCATTGCATGCCAGGGCCGGGAAACCGGCTCAGGCGGCCTTGGCTTGGGTCGGCAGCTTCTCCATGATCGCAAAAGCGTCGTGGCGGACGTGGTTCTTTTCCATCTCGTCCCGCACCATGGCTTCGCTTACCGTGCCGTTCTCGAGGCATTCCTTGAGCAGCGAAAAGAAGAACCGCTCCTGATTGTTGTCCGGATGCGACTTGTAGGCGCCGAGAAACGCGTACTCGCCGAAAACCTTGCGCCGCAACCGCAGCAATTGCCCGAAGCCCGGGATCTTCGAGCGCTCGGCCGGCACGAAATCGGCCGGCAGGCCGCTTTTCCAGGGCTGGGTGCGGCGCCGCGTATTGTGCAGCAGCTTGGTCTTGGGCGTCAGATTGTCGAAATCGTTCCATTCCGGCTCGAGCGACCCGATGATGGCATCCTGCTCGTAGCCCAGATTCATCCAGATCTTGTATTCGCGCTTTTTCTGGAACAAGGCGTCGAAATCATCCTCGAGCTTCCAATGGGTGAGATTGGCGCAGTCGAGCAGCATGGCGCTCGAATTATATTCGGGCTTTTCCTTGCCACGCGAGCGGCAGCAGATCGCCTTGCCGTCCATGTTCCTGGTGAGGAGTTCGTAGATATCGCCTTGGGCGAAGACGTCGGGATCGACGACAACTGCCTTGCCCTCGTACTCCATCAGTTTCGGCGTCATGAAGCGCAGCGGCGTGAACGACTGCAGATCGTCGTTGAGCCAGGTCCGGGTATCGCCGTCGCGGCGGTATTCGCGACCCTCGTAGCGATCGAAGAACTCCCGATGATCCTCGAGTTCGATCAGCTTGACGTCGAACTTGTCGGCGGATTTCGAGTTCCGCCGCATCGAATGTGCCGAGACGAGCGCGCCGAGTTTTTGCTTGTGGTTGGTATGGATGAAGACGCAAGGTCGCATGGATGGCCCTAGATTATGTGGGAATGGTCAAAACACGATCACCGCGGCACTCCATAGCACCGCAGGACACCGGGCTCAATTCAATCGGAAGTGCGGCCTGCCGGACGCCTGCCAAAAAGGGCGCCGTCACTCCGCCGGCGACGGCACCGCCTCGCCGAGACCCCGGTCGCGGGACCGATCGCGCCGCAACCACGCCCCGACCCTGATCAGGAAACTCCGGTTATTGGCGCCCCAGACCAGGAGGCAGGGTGTCAAAATGAGCGTCAGCAGCGTGGCAAAGGCGAGGCCACCGGCGACGGCAGACGAGAGCTGCGCCCACCAGTCCGTTGAGGGCCCGCCGGCCCCGATCCGGGGGGCGAAGAGATCGATATTGAGCCTGAAGACCATCGGCAACAGGCCGAGGATCGTCGTAATCGTCGTCAACATGACGGGCCGCAGCCTTTGCGCACCGGTCCGCACGGCAGCGTCGATGACGTCGAGGCCGCGGTGCCGCAACTCGTTATAGGTGTCGATCAGGACGATGTTGTTGTTGACGACGATGCCGGCGAGCGCGATTACGCCGACCCCGCTCATGACGATGCCGAACGGCTGCTGCATCACCATCAGACCGAGCAGGACGCCCACTGTCGAAAAGACGATGGCGCTGAGGATCAAGGCCGCCTGATAGAAGCTGTTGAATTGCGTCACCAGGATAATGGCGATCAGGAAGAGCGCGACGCCGAAGGCCTTGCTGAGGAAGGCCTGAGCCTCCTGCTGCTCCTCGTCCTCGCCCTTGAACACGACCAGAACGTCGCGCGGGATATCCTGGGTGGCGAGCCAGCTCCGCACTTCCTGGACCTTGCCGTCGACCAGCACGCCTTCTTCGACATCGGCCGACACCGCCAGCACGCGCTTGCCGTCGATGCGGCGCAACGCACCGGTCTTGGGGGCCGGATAGCGGTCGATGAAGTTCGTGACCGGCACCGCACCCCGCTCGGTATTGACGACCATTTCGTCGAACCTTTCGAGATGCCTGTCGTCGAACGGGAAGCGGGCGCGGATGTCGATCTCGTCCTCGGCGTCATCGGGGCGGTAGGTGCCGATCAGCACGCCATTGGTGATCATCTGCAGCGTCGAGCCGACCGAGACGATATCCGTGCCGAAGCGGCTCGCCTCCTCGCGATCGACGTCGATCCGCCACTCGATGCCCGGGATGGGCCTGGTGTCGCTGACGTCCTTGAGGCCTTCCATCTGATCGAGATGGGCTCGAACCTTGTCGACCACGGGCTCGATCAGCGACGGGTTTCTTGAGGAGATCTCGACCTGAATGGGCTTACCGACCGGCGGTCCCGATTCTTCCTCGCGCGTCTCGATATGGAGGCCTGCAAGATCGCGCGTGCGGTCTAGGATCTCCTGGAGGATCTCGGCCGCTGGCCGGCGTTGATCGTGCGGCAGGAACTCGATCTGGAGGTTGCCGATGACATCCTCGTCGATATCGCCGCCGCCGCTTTGGAATTCGACCGCCGTGCGCGTATAGAGCTTGTCGATGCCCTCGACCTCGAGAATCCGGTCGGCAACCTGCCGGACCAGTGCGTCCCGCTCGAAAACCGAGAAATTGCCCCGGCTGTGGACGTGAATCTGCGCCTGTTCGGGTTCGACGTCGGGAAAGAATTCAACACCTTTGCCGAAGGTCCCATAGGCCGCATAGACACCGACCGCGATCACGATGGCGCCGAAGAGAACGCTCCAGATGCGCCATGGCCGGGCGACGAGGAATGACAAGGTGCGGGCATAAGCACCGGTCAGCCCGGGCAGGGATCGCAAATCGCCCCCCTCCGCGGCAGCCAGCGCGCGCATGGTTTCCGGATTGCCGGCCTCCGCCTTGCCGAAGATGGCCCCGAGATTGGGGACGAAGATCAACGCCATCGCCAGCGAGGCGGTAAGCGTCGCAAGCAGGGTGATCGGCAGGTACTTCATGAACTCGCCGACGATGCCGGGCCAGAAGACCAGCGGCAGGAAGGCGGCAAGGGTGGTCGCGGTCGATGCCGTGATCGGCCACGCCATCCGGGTCGCGGCGAGCTTATAGGCCTCGCGGCGGTGCATCCCCTCGCTCATCTTGCGATCGGCGAGTTCGGTGACGACGATCGCGCCATCGACCAGCATGCCGACGGCCAGGATCAGGCCGAACAGGACGACGATATTGATGGTGAGGCCGGCAATACCCAGCACCAGAATGCCGACGAGGAACGAGCCGGGGACGGCGAAGCCGACGAGGAAGGCCGTGCGCAGCCCCAATGCGGCGACGACGACGATCATCACCAGGAGGATCGCGGAAAGGACGTTGTTCTGCAGGTCCTGCAGCATCGAGCGGATATCGTCGGACTTGTCCTGGGTGAAACCCACTTCGACGGTTTGAGGCCAGCGGGTCTGTTCCTCGAGGACGACCGCTTTGACCTGCTCGATGGTCTCGATGATGTTGGCGCCGATCCGCTTGCTAACCTCGAGCGCCAGGGCCGGGCGGCCGTCGACCCAGGCAAAGCCCTGGGGATCCTTGAAGGTGCGGCGTAGGGAGGCGATGTCGCGGAAGCGCACGACGGTATCGCCGTCGACCTTGAGCGGCAGGTTCAGAATGTCTTCCGACGTCTCGAAGACGCCCGGAATCTTGACCGAAAAGCGGCCCTGCCCGCTGTCGAGGGCGCCTGCTGCGACCAGCTGATTGTTGCGGCCGACGATATTGAGCAGGCTCTCGAGTTCGAGACCGTAGGACTTGACCTGCAAGGGATCGACGATCACTTCAAGGACTTCCTCGCGTTCGCCGGCGATCTCGGCCTCGAGCACGTTCGGCAGGGCCTCGATCCGGTCCTGCAGATCGCGGGCCAGTTGCAGCATCGTCCGCTCCGGCGCGTCGCCGCTGAGTGTGACGACCAGCACCGGAAACAGCGCCAGATTGACTTCGTTGACGGTCGGCTCGTCGGTTTCGTCCGGCAGTTCCGCTTTGGCGATGTCGACCTTTTCGCGAACGTCGTTCAAGGCCTCGTCGATATCGACGCCGGCCTCGAATTCGAGCGTCACCGAGGCCTGACCCTCATTGGCGGTGCCGCTCATTTCCTTCACACCCTCGATGCCCTGGAGTTCCTGCTCCATGGGGCGCACCAAAAGGCGCTCGGCATCTTCCGGCGAAATGCCGTCATGGGTCATCGACACATAGATCGTCGGGATCTGGATGTCGGGCTCGGATTCGGTCGGGATAGTCGTATAGACGGTCACGCCGGCGACGATCAGCAGGAGCAGGACCAGCAGGACGGTCCGCGATCGCTCGAACGAGACCGCGATCAGCGATTTCATGTGGGCGCTCCGGCACTGGCCTGGGCCAACGGGGTCGAGGCGCTGGTATCGATCACCTCGACCTCCTGGCCCGCCGAAACGAAGCCCTGACCGACCGTGATGATCCGCACCGTTTCGGGCAGACCCTTGAGCCATACCGAATCGGCTTCGGACCGAACGATCTGGGCCGGATGGAATTGCACGATGTCGTTCTCGTCGACCGCCTTGATGCCCAGCATGCCACGATCGTCCAGGACGAGAAGGCCGGAACTCACTTTATGGGCCGGGACCTCCTCGAGATTGAGCGTGACAGCAGCGCTGACGCCGGAGGGATAGCGGCCGTCCGCATTGGCCGCGTCGAGCTCGATGCGGAAGGTGCGTGTCGCAGCGCTAGCCTGGGACGCAACGTAGCTGACCTCGGCCTCGAACTCGACGCCTGAAACGATACGCACTTTTCCCATCATGCTTTTTTCGACCAGCCCCGCCACGTTTTCCGGAATATCGGCAACGATGACGAGAGGATCGTTGTCGATGACCCGCGCGACCGGATCGCCGATATCGACGAAATCGCCGATCTCGACATAGCGGCCGTCGAGCACGCCTGAGAACGGTGCCCTGATCTCGGTGTTCTTGAGTTCGATCCGCGCGTGTTCGAGTGTTGCCTGGGCCTGTTCGTAATAGGCCTCCATCTCGGCGACGCTGGTTTCCGCCTGAAACCCCTTTTGTCCAAGTCTCCGCGAGGCCGAGCGTTCGATCTCGCGCTGTTTCAGCAAGGCCTCGGAATGTTTGACGTTCGCCTCGCGGTCGCGGCGGTCGAGTTGAATGATGATCTCACCCTGTTCGACGCGGCTGCCCTTTTCGACGAGAACATCTTGGACGGCACCCGCGACTTCGACCTTCAATTCGACACTGCGGTCGGGTTCGGAGTAGCCGTCGGCGAGGATTTCGCGTGTGATTGGCTTGGCCGTCATGGTTTCGGCCCGAACCGCCGCCAAAGGCTTGGTCGGTGCCGGCGGCGCTTCCTCATTGACGGGCATGGCCGAAGTGGCACCATCGGGATCGCCCGCCATCAATTGCGCTATGTCGACATAGGGCGAGGCCAGCCAAGCGCCGGCCGCAAGTGCTATGGCGCCGGCAATGAGGTAGGAGGATCTCATGCTATTCTCCCGCCATCATGATTTCGGACGGTTTGGGCGAAGCAGCGACTGGCTCGTCATCGTCGAGCTCGGGTTCCTCCGGGGCGCCGATCTCGCGTAGCAGCTGGGGTTTCTGCCGCTTCGTGTAGGCAAGTGCTGCGGTCAGCACGGCTCGCCCATAGCCGCAGGCGAACCTCTGGCCGGGTGTCATCGTGTTCGGATCGCCGCCCGAATGCTCTTTTTCGAAGGTGTCGATGTCATCGAGGAGGAAGCTCTCCCATTTCTCGATCATGCCGTCGATGACTCCGGCGACGTGCTGGGCCGGCATCAGATGCGCGAAATAGATCAGCACCAGAAATTCGGAGCGCACCCGGTGCCGCGGTCCGGTCGAGATCAGTTCGTCGCGCAACGCCTCGCGGCCGGCATCGGTGATCTCGTAAATCTTCTTGTCGGGCCGGTTGCTCTGCTCGACCGAAGTGACGGAAACCAGACCGTCACTGGCGAGTTGGGCCAGGGCCGGATAGATCGAGCTGAAGCCTGCCAGAAAGAAGTGACGGAATCCGACCTCGAACTGCTTCTTGATCTCGTAGCCGGTCTGGGGCTGTGCGGAGAGCACTCCCAGACAAAGTGTCTTGACGTCCATTCGGAGCGAAACCCAAGCTGAGGTGTATCGAACTGATATATATCATTCCGGAATATATCGAGTCGATATTTTTTGGCTCATGAAACTCGGCTCGACCCCTCGCGGGCCCCCTTCAGATGCGATCGCCCTTCTGCTCGGCGCGCAGGCGTTCGATGTGGACCCGCGGGCCCTCCATATTCGGGTTGATCTCGAGTGCCGCTTCGAAGCTGCGGATCGCCGCCTCGTTCTCGTCGAGCGCCATGTAGATCAGGCCGAGCCCGGAAAGGGCGCCGAAATGCCTCGGCTCGAGCGCGAGTGTGCGTTGGATGTCGAGCACCGAGCCCTCATAATTGCCGGTCACGAAATAGAGCGTGGCGCGGCGGTTCCAGGCTTCGGCAAACTCCGGCTCGCGCGCGATCAGTTCATTGTATCGGGCAAGTGCCACGTCGTAGAGACGGCTGGCCATGGCGGCATTGCCCTGGCTCATCAATAGGGCGCTCTGGTCATCCTCGGTATCGTTCCAGATGGTCCAGATCCGCTGCTCGATCTGACGCGCCTCGCCGGCTCCGTCGGCATCGTGAAGGGCCGTGAAAAGCGGCTCGAGTCGCTGGTCCGCCTGATCGGCCCGTAGCGGGCCGGGGATCGCCAAGAAAAGTGCCAATGCCAGTATCAGAAGACGCATCCGCCGATCCCCTGAGGTTTCCGTCTTCAAGGGAGATGGATCAGGGCAACCCGCAATCGAGTCCAGCGATCGGATCGGTATTCAGGCGGCGGCAGTCGCTGGCCAACGCTGCCTCATCACTCGCGCAAGGTGGCGATTACAGTGCAGCCTTAAGAGCGGGCGCCGCAGTGCGTTCGACAGCGTGGACCGCCTCCGAGAGCAACTGATCGAGGGCGCCGTCGTGATAGAGGCCGACATGGTCCTCGCCGGGAAGCGTCCGGGTGAAGACCACGTTTTCCAAACCGTCGATGAGTGCCTCGGTGTGTCGTCGCGGCACGATCGTGTCGTCACCGGCGATGATGACGGCTGTCGGGACGTCGACGCCCTTGAGATATTTTGCGCTGTCGAACGGGTGGCGGAGCAGCATCTTGACCGGAGCCCAGAAAAACCGGTCCTGGCCGATGGCCGCCACCGAATCGAAGGGGGTCACCAGGACCAGCCCGTCGAGCGGCCGCTCACCGGCGAGATAGGCGGCAACCCCGGTGCCGATGCTGAGGCCGATGGCCACCGTGTGCTTCGGTTCGATCAGTTGCCGGAGATGATCGTAGATGAGGAGGGCATCGGCGAAGAAAGCGGCCTCGCCGGGTTCGCCCTCGCTCGGGGTGTAGCCGCGGTAGTGGAACACGGCGACATCGTGCTCCGGCAGCCGATGGCTGAGGAAGACCGTGCAGTCGTCGGCCTGCCACGCATTGCCGGCAAAGCCGATGACCAGGCCGCGGTTGGTCGCACCGCGTGCCGGAACCAGATTGCCGTGAATGACCTCGCCCGAGGCCGTAGTGAGCTTAAGTCGCCGCGTCTTTTCGGGCAAAACATAGCTCGCCTCGCCGACCATTCCGGTCGGGAAAATCAGCCGCTCCTGAAACGCCCAGAGCGCGCCGATCGCCACGACATAGAGGGCGGCAAGACCCGCCAAGATCCAATAGACTGATGTCACGGGGGTGTTCTTCGATGATGCTGGAGGCTGCAGCGCTCTAAGATGAGGCGTCGCCGGGGCGGGTCAATGTCCGGCCGGCGGATAGCGCTCTAAAGAAGGGGGTTCTCGCCAAGCATGCTCGTACAGAAGCGGGCCGGCGGGCCGGCGGTGGCGGTCTTTAGCCAGGGCATGCAGAGCTCGGCCGTAGCAAGTTCTTCCTGACCGAAAAAGCCCTCGAGCGCGTCGCAAAAGCTGTCACGGACGATCGCGAACTGCTCGCGGGTCTGGAGGCCGACCAGCACGACCCGAAAGTCGAGCGACTTGGCGGCGCCGATCATCGACAGCAGGAAGCTGCTGCAACGGCTTCGCCCCCCGGTTGCCGGCAGCATCGAGGGGGCGAAGCGGACGGTGTCGACGGGCGCATCGCGCAGGACCGCCGCCGAGGCGTTGCCGCCCGAGAAATTATCGATGGCGATGCGCAGGCCGAGTTCGCGGAGGGCTTGCAGAACTCGGCTGCCGGTCTCGACTTCCTCGGCGATATGTTCCTCGCGGATCTCGAGTTCGATGGCACTCGGCAACAGCGCATGCCGCAACAGTCGGTCCGTGGCCCGGCTGGCGACCCGTTTCCAGGAAAGCTGCCGGCGGGACAGCAGCGGCAAGGCGACATGCAGCTTGCCGATGCCTTCGCCATGCCAGACTTTGAGGTTCTCGCAGGTTTCCTCGATCATCCAGTCGGTGACCGCATCGAGAATGCCGCTCTCTTCGGCCAAACGGCGAAAACGAGCGGGCTCGATGCGCCCCTGCTTGGGATGCTCCCAAAGAATGCTGGCGCCGATGCCGACCCGGTTGTCCCGTAAAGTGACCTGCGGGCGGAATCCAAGGGAAAACTCGCCGCGCTCGAAGGCCGTCTTGATCTCGGATTTGACGATCACCGCACCGGCGCTGATATCCTGGCAGGCCGGGTCGTTGAACCGGTAGGCATTGCCGCCTTCGTTCTTGGCGCGGTACATCGCGGCGTCGGCGAACCGCAGCAATTGCTCGCCATTGTCGCCGTCGGCCGGGAAAATGGCGATGCCGATGCTGGCGCTGACGATGATCGTCTCATCGCCGATGGTCATCGGCTCGGCCAGGGTTTCGAGCACCTTCTGGCCCACCGTCCCGGCGCCGTCCGGATCCTTCAGATCCTCGATCAGGATAGTGAACTCGTCGCCGCCGGGCCGGCCCACCGTGTCGCTTTCGCGGAGCCGGCCTATCAGCCTGGAGGCGACTTCCTGCAACAGGCGGTCGCCGGCCGGATGGCCGAGGCGGTCGTTGACGGTCTTGAAATTGTCGAGGTCGAGGACGAAAATGCCGACCATCGTGCGGTGCCGCCGCGCCGAGGCCAGGGCGCGTTCCAGACGGTCGTTGAGCAAAGTTCGGTTGGCGAGGCCGGTCAAATCGTCGAATTGCGAGAGGTGGGTGATCCGATCGGCGATTTGACGACGTGCCGCGGCGAAGCGGAGGCTGCGTTCGAGCCGGCCGGTATCCCACTCCTCCTTGTCGATGAAGTCGGCGACGCCGAGTTCCGCCGCCTCGACGTCGAGGTCGGGATCCGGCATGCCGCTGACCAGGATCATCGGCGTGCGAAACCCGCGGCGCTGCGCCATGCGGACGAAATCGAGGCCGTCCCGGCCGGGCAGCCGATAATCGACGAGACAGGCGTCGTAGCTGCTGCTGGCGAGATAGCGCAGGCCGATTTCGACATTGGGTGCGGCTTCGACGCTGAACTCGCAGATTTCGGCGCGCCCCAAGAGGTCCTTGACGATGGCCACATCCGCCTGGTCGTCCTCGATCAAGAGCACGGAGATTTTCTGTTTTGCCGAGCCCCAGGGCGTATCGTTGTTGGCCGCGAGAACCCGGGTCGAAGGCAGCGTGTTGCCGAGGGGGATAACCTCGTGGCTGTCGAATTGGGCCGCGCCGTCATGGAGTCCGGGCCGGTCGGCGGATTGCCCGGAGCCTGGCCGCTCAGGTATGTCGATATTCCACATCGCCCGCATTCATGCCGCAATCGCTACTTCACGTAGAATTATCTTAAAATTTATTAAACCTCAAGTAGATAGCAGGTGTCAACTCGAGGTGAGCGGCGGCGCTGGAACGCGCTGGTTACTGGGTCAGTTGTGGCCGGAATTCGCTCGGCATCGGGTCGATCACCTGCGGCCGGCCGGCGTCGACCTCGAGAATGGCGAGACCATGATCGGTCAGGCCGTCCGGCCGGAGCCGGAATATCCCCGTCTGTCCCTGATAGCCCGAAGGCGAGGTGAGCAAGGCCACCGGAAAGGTCCGATCCCGGCCGGCAGCACTCATGGCGAGGGTCGTCGCATCGAAGGCGAGGGCAGCCAACCGGTGCGGCTTGCGGCCGAAGGCCTCGCGGAAACGAAGGTCGAAGCGCTCCTCCAAAAGGGGGTCGACATCGGCGAACCAGCCGCCTTGCAGGGCCGGCTCGCGCAGGACGCTGAGGTCTTCCCGCCAGAGATCGGTGCCCAGCAATTGGACATCCTGGGTGCTGACATCATAGAAGGCGAGGAGGGCCGCGATGCCGCGCAGGCGGACGCTGCCGTCGGCGATCAACAACGCATCGGCGCCGTCGAACGGTGCAGCCTCGGTGACTTCCTGGCCCGGGTCGGTCCCGGGCGAGCGTGCGGCCCGTGCCTCCTTCAGCCTCGCATCGTACCGCGTGAAATTGCGGATGACGCTGGAAAGCTCGCCCATCTCCATCGGAAAAGTCACGCCGCGGGCCGGCGGTTCGGGCAGCAGGGCCGGGTCGGTCGAGGCCGATTGCTGCATCTCGCGCCATGCCGTGAGCGCCCGTGCGCCATAGGGATTATCCGGCACCAGCGCGTCGATCCGGGTCAGGCCCCGGCTCCGGGCAAAGCCCATCACCCGCTCGACCTGCTCTTCGGGGCGGAAGCCGAGCACGAAGAGGTTCGGTGCGGCGATCGAGGCGTCATTGGAGAAGGACATGACCTTGAGGTCTTCGGCGGCGGCGATCGGGCCTACGGCGCGGGCTGCTGCGGCGAACAACGGACCGACGATGATCTCGGCACCGTCCTCGATCGCCGACCGCACGGCGGCTTCAGCACCGGCCGGCGTGCTGGCCGTATCGCGCGGCAGCAGCACGACCTCGTCGGTCCGCGAGAACAGGGCCAATTCCGCCGCCGCCAGAATATCCTGGCCGACATCCGCTGCAGCGCCGCTCAAGGGTGCGAGGAACGCGATCCTGACCGGTCCGACCGGCACGGGCTCGACCGGCAGAGGGGTTGCGACGACGGGTTCCCGGGGTGGTGCCGGCGGCTGATAGGTGGTGCAGGAGGCGAGCAAGGCAAAGCAACTGACAAGCAGCGCCACGCTGCCAAATCGTGCTATGGTACCTATCTTATCGGGGTGGGTCATGAGCACGCGCCGTTCAATGACCGGATGAGCCATGACGGAGGAACCAAACGCCATGGCCGGACTTGCCGCCCCGCATAATCGACAACATGAGCAAAAAAGACCCGAAAACGAACTCGCACCCGGCCTATACGTCGTTGCGACGCCGATTGGCAATCTCGAAGACCTGAGCGGCCGGGCGCGGCGCGTCCTGACTCGAGCCGATGTCGTGGTCTGTGAGGACACGCGTGTTTCCGGCAAACTGATGCTTTATATCGGGCATCAGGCGAAGCTCCTGCCCTACCACGACCACAACGCCGCCCGCATGCGCCCGAAGTTGCTGGCCATGCTCAGAACCGGCGCCAGGCTCGCTCTGGTCACGGATGCCGGCACACCCTGCATTGCCGATCCTGGATTCAAGCTGGTGCGGGCCGCCCATGAGGCGGGTTTCCCGGTCTATGCCATTCCGGGGCCGTCGGCGGTGATCGCGGCGCTGAGCACTGCCGGGTTGCCGACCGACCGATTCTACTTTCATGGTTTCCTCCCGGTGCAGTCGGCCAAGCGCCGGCGGCTGTTGGGAAGCCTTGCGAATATCCCTGGAACCCTGGTGTTTTATGAGACTGCGGTGCGTCTGGTGCGCCATTTGGAAGACTGTCGCGACGTCCTCGGCCCGCGCGATGCGGTGATCCTGCGCGAGCTCACCAAGCTGCATGAAGAGACGATCCGGGGAACATTGCCCGAACTTGTCGAGGCGTTGACGGCCCGCGATCAGCTCAAGGGCGAGATCGTGGTCCTGATCGCACCGCCGCTCGAGGAGGATGCGGACGACAGCCAGATCGACGACTGGCTGCGCGAGGAACTGCGGACCGGCGGACCGAGTGCCGCCGCTGCCGCGGTAGCGGCGCGCTGCAGCCGGTCGCGCAGTGAGCTCTACAAGCGCTCCCTCGCCCTGCAGGAAGATAAATGAGCCGGGCTCCAGGCATCGGTGCCGAGCGTCTGGCCGGCTGGTTCCTGCGTCTCAAGGGCTATCGGATCCTGGCCCGCCGCTACGCCACCCCGCTCGGCGAGATCGATCTCGTGGCCGCGACCGGCGACACGCTGGTCTTCGTCGAGGTCAAGCGCCGCTCCAGCATCGATAAGGCCCTCGAGGCCCTGACCGCCCGGCAGCAGGCCCGCATCAAGCGCGCGGCGCAGCACTATTTGCAATATCATCCGGGCTTTCGCGACTGGGCCTGCCGGTTCGATCTGGTCGGCCTCGCCCCGTGGCGCTGGCCGCGGCATGCTGTCGCTGCCTGGGAGTAGCAGGCTCGGGAACTAAGGTGTCAGCCGGGCGTGCCGCAAAAGTTTTCGCGTCAATGTCGGCAGCGCCAGCGAGGCGAACCGTTCAGGCCGGCACCAGAAGCCATCGATCGGATCGGGCCGCGGCAAACCGCCGGTTTCGGCCCGGACCATCTCCAGATTGAGGGCGAAATGGGTGAAGACATGGCGCACGCTGCCGCCAAGGGCATGCCATTCGAGTGCCGGAACCGGGGCCGCCTTGTGCCAGTCCTCGGGTTCGAGCGGCGCTTCCAGCCAGGGCGTCGACGGCAGCTCGACCATGCCTCCGAGAAGACCTTCCTCGGGCCGGCGACGAAACAGGACGCCCCGATCGGCATGGTGCAACACGAACGCCACCGCATGGCGCTCCGGCCGAGCGCTCTTCATGGGCCGCACCGGAATCTGCTCAACCAGCCCTTGCCGATGCGCCTCGCAATTCTGCTGCAGCGGGCACAAGGCGCAGACCGGCTGGCGCGGGCGGCAGATCATGGCGCCGAGTTCCATCAGGGCCTGGGCGCAATCGCTCGCCCGCTCCTCGGCCTCGAAGCGCGAGGCTGCCGCACGCACCTGCGGCATGATGGTCTTGGGCGGTGCCGGCAAGGCGTCCAGACGGGCCAGCACCCGCTCGACATTGCCGTCGACCGGCACCACAGGGCGGCCGAACGCGATGGCGGCGACGGCATTGGCGGTATAGGCCCCGAGCCCCGGCAGTTCCCGCAATTCCGCAACCTCGTCCGGCAGCTTGCCGCCGTGACGCTCGACCACGGCGGCAGCGCAGCGATGCAGCAATCGTGCCCGGCGATAATAGCCGAGCCCCTGCCAGGCATGCAGCACGTCGTCGAGTGGGGCCGCCGCCAACACCTCGATCGACGGAAAACGTGCGATGAAGATGCGAAACCGCGGCGTGACGGTAGCCACCGTCGTTTGTTGCAGCATAACCTCGCTCACCAGAACGTGGTAAGGGTCGGGCCGGTTGCCGGCGCGCGCACGCCATGGCAGATCGCGCCGGTGGCCGTCGTACCATGCGAGCAGCGACGCTCGCGGCGATAACGGGTGTGCAGTAGTCATGCGGACCAAGACGGAAGTGCCGATGAGTGAGCGAAGTGGCGAGGATGTGGAGTATAAGCGGGCCTACGGCAACCGCCACGTCGGCCGTCTCATCCTCAAGACGCTAGCTGCCCCCGCCCGGCGCCGCGGCTTCACCGAGGCGACTTTGCTCAACGAGTGGGACCGCGTCGTCGGCGTCAACCTCGCCAGGCGCTGCCAGCCGGTTCGGATCCGCTTCCTGCCTGGCCGCAATGCCGGCGCTGTCCTGGAACTACGGGCACCGGGTGGGATCGCGCTCGAGATCCAGCACGCCACGCCGCAGATCATCGAACGCATCAATCAGTATTTTGGCCGGCGGGCCGTGCGACAGTTGCGGATCGTGCAGGCGCCCCTGCCGGTAGTACCGCAGTCGGTACGGGCGATCTCGAGCCGGCCCCTGCGTGAGGACGAGCGCGCCTCGATCGAGGCCGAAGTCGGAACGATCGACCATGGCGGCCTGCGGGCCTCGCTCGCGGCATTGGGTGCTGCGATCAGAGGCTCCAGACCGGGCTAGGTCCCGGCGAATTGAACGATTGCGGCTTGTTGCGGGAAACCTATCGGGCCATCTCTGCATCACCAGTTCGGCACCATTGACGGAGGCATTTCATGAGAAGATCGGTTTTGTCCGCGGCGTGCGCCGCAATCGTTCTCGGCATTTCATCGCTCGGCGCGTTGGCCCAGGAGGTCTCGGAACGCGTCCTGGGCGATCCGAATGCACCGGTCGAGATCATCGAATATTCGTCGCTGACCTGTCCGCACTGCGCCTCGTTCCATACCGACACACTGCCAACGATCAAGGAAAACTATATCGACACCGGCAAGGCCAGGCTGGTGATGCGCGATTTCCCCTTGAACGAGCCGGCGGTGAAGGCCGCAGTGGTCGCCCATTGTGCCGGGGACGAGCGCTATTTCCGATTCCTCGATGCCCTCTTCAAGAATCAGGCGACCTGGGCGCAGGCGAGCGATATCGATGCCGCCCTGGTGCAGTTCGCGAAGGTCGGCGGCCTAAGTGAGGAGGCGACGCGCGCTTGCCTTGCCGATGAGGCCATGGAGGCGGCCGTGCTCGAAAGCCGGCTCGAAGGCGCCAGCGAATACGGCGTCAACTCGACCCCGACATTTGTCGTCAACGGCGAGGTGGTCCGCGGCACCATGGGACCGGAAGAATTTGTCGAACTGATCGAGGATCAGCTCTGATCGGCTAAACCGCCGCGCGAAACGGTTGGCCAAGCCGGGCCCGAGTGATATCGTGGGGCTACGACACAAGATATGGTAGCCCAGCCATTGCAAATCACCAGACTTCGCGTCAGCGGCTTCAAATCGTTCTCCGATCCTATCGAACTTGATATCGCGGACGGTCTGACCGGCGTGGTCGGGCCGAATGGCTGCGGCAAATCGAACATCGTCGAAGCGTTGCGCTGGGTCATGGGCGAAAGCTCGGCCAAAGGCTTGCGTGGCGGCGAGATGGATGATGTCATTTTCAATGGCTCGTCCCTGCGGCCGGGCCATGACCTCGCCGAGGTCTGCCTCACGCTCAACGGCGATCTGACGCTGTTCGGCAGCGACGGTGCCAGCGGTGAAGTCCAGATATCGCGGCGCATCGGCCGCGGCACGGGCTCGGTTTTCCGCATCAATGGCAAGGAGGCTCGCGCCCGCGACGTGCAGGTCGCCTTCGCGGATTTCTCCTCGGGTGCCCGCTCGGCCGCCATGGTCGGCCAGGGTCAGGTCGCCTTCATTGTCGAGGCCAAGCCGGAAGAACGCCGCCGGCTGCTGGAAGATGCGGCAGGTATCGGCGGCATGCATGCGCGGCGCCGCGAGGCCGAATTGAAGCTGCAGGCGACCGAAGCCAATCTGGTGCGGGTCAGCGATCGACTTGCGCAACAGCAGCACCATCGGGACGAGCTCGAAAAGCAGAGCCAGCAAGCCCGGCGCTTCGTTAAGCTTCAGGCCGATATCCGAAAGATCGACGCCATTCTGCATCTTGCGGAGCTCGACGCCGTCATCCGCGGCTCCGAGACGGCGCGCCGCGACCTTGCCGGGGCCGAAGCCGCCGGACGGATCGCCGCTGAAGGCATCGCCGCACTGAAGGCCCGGCGCCAGCAACTACAGGATGAGCTCGCGACCGTTCGCTCCGAAAGGGAAGCCAAGGCCGCAAGTCATGCCCGGCTCGCAGAAAGACTTGACGGGCTGCAGGCCGAATACGGCATGCGGGCGAGCCGGTTGGCGGAACTCGAGGACCATCAGGCGCGTCTTCTGGACGACGAACGCCAGACCCGGTCCAGGCTCGAAAGCGGCGTCAATCTGCGCCGGACACTCGAGGCGAGGCTTGCGGCCTGGACCGACGAAGTTCAATCATTGCCTGCGAAAATCGAGGAACTTGAAAGCAGGGCTGGCATCGATTCCGCCCAACTGGAGCAGGCGACCTTGAAGCTTAGGGAACTGAGTGAGCAGCGCGCCGAGCTTCGGGCGACGCGGCAGTCGTTTGTGGATCGGGAATCGGCGCTCGCCCGCCGGGCGGAGATGGTGCGCAACCGGCTCGACGAGATCGACGCGCGGCTTGCAACCCTCGATTCCAATTCCCGACCCGCCCAAACCGATAGTCTCGATTGTGCGACGGATCTCGCGACCCAGCTCGATGCAGCCAAGAACCGGCGGCGTGCTCTGGTTGACGAGGCGGCGCAGATTCGCATCGCTCATGCCGAAGCGACAACCGCTCAGGCGACGCTGACGGAAGAAGCGCGTCGGCACGAGTTCAAGCAGCGCGAGGCCGAGGCCGATGCCAGACGGCTCGAGGATCGGCTCGACGAGATCGAAACGCAGTCCAAGCGGCTCGACCATCGCAAAAAGGGGCTCGACCAGGATCTAGGGGCAGCCCGCAACCGCCTCGGGGAACTGGCGGCGCAAAAACTCGGGGAACGGCTCGAAGCCGGCCGGCAAACCCGGCACGACGTCGAGCAATCTCAGGAAGCCGCCATTGCCGCTGAACATGAGGCCCGGGAACGGCTGGTTGCGGCCCAGGATCTTGCCGAGCAATTGAAGTCGCGGCTCGCCACCCTCGAGGCCGAGCAGCGGGCGCTCGAGCCGATGCTCGCAACCCAGGGCGATCAGCCCTTGTGGCGGGATCTCGTGGTCAAGGAGGGCTTCGAGCAAGCGCTGGCCGCGGCCTTGGGCGACGACCTCCTGGCCGACCACGATACTGCCGCGTCCGCTCATTGGTGCGAGACCTCCAAGCCGTTCGTCCAGTTATTGCCGGTCGGCGCAACACCGCTTGGCGAGGTAGTGCAGGGCTCCGCCAAACTCTCGCCCCGGCTCTCCCAGATCGGTTACGTCGACAGCATCGACCGGGCCCGGGCATTGCAGGGGCAGTTACTGGTCGGTCAGCGTCTGGTTACGCGGGAAGGCGGGCTTTGGCGCTGGGACGGCTTTGTGCGTCTACCCGACGCCGCTGATCCCGGGGCCGCCAAGGTCCGTCAGCACCGGCGCTGGGTTACGCTCCTGGCCGAGACGGATCGGACGAAGGCTTCGATGCACGACGCGCAAACAGCGTTCGACGCCATCAGGGAGGCGCATCAGGCGGCTGCCCATGAGCGCGCCACGCTCGGCAAGCAACTCGATCTCGTGTCCCGCCAACTCGATGGCCTCGAACGCGATGAGGCGTCGCAACAGCGCGAGCATCGTTTCCTCATGGAGCGTGAAGGCGAGCTTGGCCGCGAATGCGAGGCGCTGGCGGGCGAACTGGAATCGCATCACCGGAAATGTGAGGCGCTCCGGACCAGCCTTTCCGCACTCGGTGATCTGGCGGCCCAGGCGCAACTGTCGGCGGAGATTGCAGCCCGGCTGCATTCAGCCACGGCAACCCTTGAACAGCTCAGCTCCAGGCTCGGCGAGCTTGATCGCGCGCGCGATGGGGCCGATCTTGAGCTGGACGACATCGCCCAAAAGCTCGAGCAGGAGCGGATTCGGGCGGAGCAGGCACGCCGCGAACGCGACGCCGAATTGCTGCGCAAGCGCAGCGAATACGAAACCCTGCTGCGCGATCGGGCGCAGACCCAGGCCGATCTCGCCGAACTCGAGGCCGAGGTCGCGGCCTCGCAACCCGAGACGGAAGCTCTCCTCAGCCGACTGTCCGAACTCGACACGGCCCTCCTGGAGGCGCGGGGGGCGCTCGATGGTTTACAGGAACGTCAATCCGCGACGATCCGTGAACTGGGCGAGGCGCGGCAGAGACTGGCCGAGCTCAATCTGCAGTCGCGGCAGGCACGGCGCGAATTGGCGCAGCAGGAAAACGAGCGCCGTGAACTGGAAGCGCGGGCCCAGGACATGGTGCCACGCCTGCGGCATTATACGGAAGAGATCGAAGCGGCGCGCGCGGCGATGGCGGGCGAGGATGAACGGCGCCGGCTTGACGATGAGATCATGGCGATCGGTGCGGCCATCGCGGCTCTCGATCGGCGCATGACGGGGCTGAGCGAGAGCCAGGCCGAACTCGAGCGGGAATTCAGCGGCTTCGAGCAGAGCCTGATAGAGTCGCGCGAGCGGGTCGCTGTCTGTGCCCGCGATATCGAACATGCCGAAGCGCGCGAAGTCGACGTACGCAGGGCTGCGGTCGAACGACTGGACCGCCTGCCACAGGAGCTTCGGGCGGAGCTCGATCAACTCGCGATGCCGGACGAGACCGAAATCCAGGCCCTCGCCGAACGGTTGCAGCGGTTTACGGCGTCGCGCGATCGCCTGGGGGCCGTCAATCTGCGGGCCGCCGAGGAGGTCGCAGAGCTTGAAACCGAGTTGGCGCGGACCCGCAAGGAGGAGGCGGAGTTGCAGGCCGCCGTCGAACGGCTCAAGCGCGGCATCGGCACGCTCAACAGCGAGGCCCGCCAGCGGCTGCAGGCGGTGTTCGGCACCGTCGACGATCATTTCCGCAGACTCTTCACGCGTCTCTTCGGCGGCGGCAGGGCGCATCTGCGGCTGGTCGATCTCGATGACCCACTGCGTGCCGGTCTGGAGCTCGAGGCGATGCCACCCGGCAAGAAGCTGCAGAATGTCGGGCTTCTGTCGGGCGGCGAGAAGAGCATGACGGCGCTGGCCCTCATTTTCGCCCTGTTTCTCACCCGGCCGAGCCCGCTCTGCGTGCTCGATGAGGTCGATGCGGCCCTCGACGATGCCAATGTCGATCGCTTCATCCTGATGATGGATGAGATCGCCCGGGAAACCGGCACGCGCTTTCTTGTCGTCACCCACCACCCGCTCACCATGGCGCGGATGCATCGCCTTTATGGCGTGACCATGGCCGAAAAGGGTGTATCGCGGCTGGTCTCGGTGGCGCTCGAGCAGGCCGTCGAGATGCGGGCGGCCTGACGGTGCCGGAAGACCCTGACCCGAACTTCGACGATTTCGATGCGCGGCTGCGCAAGGTGCGAGAGACGCATGATGGGCCGGCTGAAGACCACGCCGACCGCGGCAAGGTGCGTGGCCGCTTCGGCCCTGGAATTCAGGTCGGGATCGAGCTTTTGGCCGGGGTCGCGGGCGGTGCCTTGATGGGCTGGGGCCTTGATCAATGGCTCGACACCACGCCCTGGTTCTTCCTGTTGCTGTTTTTTCTGGGCGCTGCGGCGGGCATGCTCAATGCGTGGCGATACCTGCGGCGATTTGCGTCGCCCGAGCAGACTGGATCGAAACCGCCCGACTGAGCAATGTGGCAGCGCGTGCCCGGCGACGGGGCGACCTGATTTGTTGTGCACAACGCGTTTTTGGAATTAGAGGGGCCACGTGGAGATAGAGCCACTACATCAGTTCGAAATTTGGCCGATCATCGAGCTTACGGTCGAGCGCGTCGACGTGTCGTTCACGAACTCCTCGTTGTGGATGGCGATCGCTGTTGCCTGCGTCTATTACCTGATCATGGCCGGCACTCGGCATCACGCGCTCATTCCGGGCCGCCTGCAGTCCATTGTCGAGCTTTGCTACGAGTTCGTCGCCAGCCTCCTCCGGGACAACGCCGGCAAGGAAGGGATGCGGTTCTTCCCGCTGATCTTCACCCTCTTCATGTTCATTCTATTCGGCAACATGCTGGGCATGATCCCCGGCTCCTTCACCTTCACCAGCCACATCATCGTCACCTTCTTCATGGCGGTCTGCGTCTGGATCGGCGTGACGGCCCTGGGCTTCTGGATCCACGGTGTCCGCTTCTTCAAATTCTTCGTGCCCGAAGGAGCGCCCGGGGCGATGCTGCCGCTCCTGGTGCCGATCGAGCTCATCTCCTACTGCGTGCGCCCGATCAGTCTCTCGGTCCGTCTGTTCGTCAACATGATGGGCGGCCACACCATGATGAAGGTGTTCGCGGCGTTCGTTGCCGCCCTCGGCGTCTTCGGCGTCGCCCCTCTGCTGGTGGTGGTGGCGTTGACCGGCTTCGAGTTCGCGGTGGCGTTCCTTCAGGCCTACGTCTTCACGGTACTGACTTGCATCTATCTCAATGATGCGATCCATATGCACTAGGCCTCAACGACCAAAAACATGTCGGCGCTTCGGTGACGACGGCTATCGCTTCCCCATAGTGTAGAAAACTGGAGAAAAATTGATGGAACTCGAAGCAGCGAAGATGATCGGCGCCGGCCTTGCGACGATCGCCCTCTTTGGTGTCGGCATCGGCATCGGCAACGTGTTCGCGACCCTGATCGCCACCGTCGGCCGCAATCCCTCCGTACAGCAGCGGGTCTTTCCTTTTGCGATTATCGGCTTCGCCTTGGTCGAGGCAGTTGGCCTCTTTGCCCTCCTGATCGCCTTCCTCGTGCTGTTCACCTGACCGGTTGCGCCAGGTCTTGATGCGAGACGTCGCGTGATCGCTATGCCTGCAGGATTTCGCCGCTTGCCGTTGGCCCTGGTCGTGGCGGGGTGCTTGGCAGTGCCGGTCTCCCCGCTCATGGCGCAGGAGACGGCACCCGCAGCCGGGGAAACAGGCGCCGAAGAGGCCTTGGAGCATGCCGCCGACGCCGGCCTGCATGCGGCCGAGGACGCCGAGCACGATGTCCTGCCGCAGCTCGACGCGCCGACTTTCCCGAGCCAGATCGTCTGGCTGATCATCAGCTTTCTGGTGCTGTACTGGCTGATGAAGTCGAAAGCTCTGCCGCGCGTCGCCGAAATCCTCGAGGCGCGGCAGGACCGGATCGCCAACGATCTGGACAAGGCCGCCATGTTCCGCCGCGACGCCGAAAAAGCGCTCGAGGACTATGAGGCCGCCGTCGCCCAGGCGCAGACCGAGGCCCAGGCGAAGAGCAAGGCGTTGCACGAGCAGATGGCGGCCGAGCACGCCAAGCAGGAGCAGAAGCTCGACAAAAAGCTCGCCACCCGGATCGACAAGGCCGGGGCCGAGATCGCCAAGGCCCGCGAGGAGGCGCTCAAGGAGATCAACCAGGTCGCCCTCGAATCGGCCGTGCTCGCGACCCGGAAGCTCACCGGCATCGAGGTCACGGAGCACGAGGCGAAGGATGCCCTCGACCGCGTATTGCAAGAGGCCGCCTGATGCTCGAATTTTTCCTGCTCGTCGCTCTGGTTCTGTTCTTCGCACTGATCTGGTGGAAGTTTCGGGGCAGTATCTTTGGTGCCTTGGACGGGCGCGCCGTCAAGATCCGCCAAGAGCTGGACGAGGCGCAAAAGCTGCACGAAGAGGCCAAGAGAATGCTCGCCAAATATCAGCGCCAGCTGCATGAGGGCGAACAGCGCGCCGTCGATATCCGGGCCCACGCCGAAGCCGAGCGCGAGCGCCTCGAAGTCACGATGCGCAGGGATTTCGAGGAGATGGTCGAGCGCCGTACGCAGCAGGCCAATGACCGCATCGCCCGCGAGGAAGCCAAGGCCGTGCAGGAGATCCGGGCCCGCTCGGCGCATCTGGCCGTACAAACCACACGCCTCCTGATCACCGACAAAATGACCGGCGATCACGCGCAAGAGGCCGCCAATCAGGCGATCGACGAGATCCGCCAAAAGCTGGCGTGACCGCCCTCGCGGATCTGGACATCAGAGAGGCACGGGACGCCGACCGGGACGGCATCTGGGCGATCTTCAAAGACGTGGTCGCCGCCGGCGATACCTACCCGTTCGATCCGGCCATCAGTCGCGAGGACGCCCTCGAGGCCTGGGTCGGGCTGCCGAAACGCACCTATGTCGCCACCCAGAACGCCGAAATCCTCGGCACCTATTATCTGAAAGACAACCAGACCGGTCTCGGCGCCCATGTCTGCAATGCCGGCTATATGGTCAAGGCCGGCCATCGCGGCAGGGGCCTGGGTCGGGCGCTATGCGCCCATTCGCTCGAAGCGGCCAAAGCTCTGCGCTACCGCGCCATGCAGTATAACCTCGTCGTCTCGACCAATCACGGCGCCTTCAATCTCTGGCGTTCCATGGGCTTCGAGACGGTCGGCACGCTGCCCGACGCTTTCGATCACCGGATCCTGGGCCTCGTCGACGCCTATGTCATGTACCGCCGTTTATGAGGCCGCGTATTTGTCCATCGCCTTGGCGAGCTTGATGTCGAGTTCGGTCACCCCGCCCGCGTCATGGGTCGAGAGCCTGACATCGACCTTGCTGTAGACATTGGCCCATTCGGGATGATGGTTGAGCTTCTCCGCCATGATCGCACCCCGCGTCATGAAGGCGAAGGCCTCGCTGAAATCGCCGAACTTGAAGCCCTTGGCGATCGCCTTGCCGTCCTCGCTCAGGGTCCAGCCGTCCAGTTCGCCGATCAGGCGCTGACGGTCGCTGTCGTTGAGTAATTCGGCCATGGTTTCCTCCGCTGCTATCGTCACCAGATAAGTAGAGCTTCAACGACGTAGAGCCATGAAAAACTTCCTCAATGCCGCCCTCGACCTGCTGCCAACCGCTGAAACCTTCGAGCGGATCGGCCGCCGGACCCTCGATGACCTCCCCGAACTCTTCGCCCGCCACGTCAAGGACGTCCCGATCGTCGTTCAGGACTTCGCCGACGAGGAGGTGCTGGGCGACATGGAGATCGACGATCCCTACGATCTCCTCGGCCTCTATCACGGCATCCCGGTCGGCCACCGCGAAACCATCGGCGTCCCCTCGGGCGACATGGACTTGATCTTCCTCTACCGCCGGCCGATCCTCGCCTATGCCCGCGACGAAGGCCTCAGCCTCGAAGACACCGTGCGCCACGTCCTCATCCACGAAATCGGCCATCATTTCGGCCTCTCCGACGACGACATGGAACAGATCGAACGCGAGGCTGAGGACGAAAAGTGAGGGGGAAAACGTTTCCTCCCGCAGAATCCAGGAAATCGAGGGGCGAAACTTCCGCCCCTCGGGCTCCCCCGCGATCGGTAATCTGGCGGTGAGAAGGGAACCGTTTTTCCCCCGGGTCGGGGAGTACCTACGGGATCGAAGGCGCGGCTTTCCCAACAAAGTCCTGAGCGCCCACAATATCGTCTATTTCCCGATCCCGAAAGTCGCGAACAGCTACGTCTCGGCCGTCTTCCTGAAAAACTGCCCCGACGCCAAAGACTACGATCCTGCACGCATGACGGCGCTCAAATACTGGCAGACCAGTGATGCCTGTCG
>JBGSYN010000105.1:0-4428 GCA_041750975.1 Geminicoccaceae bacterium
TGCTGCCATGGACCCGGTCGGGGCTCGTCGGCGGCATGTCGGACATGACGTCGGCTTCCATCCGGTCGGCCCGGACCTCACGCCAGAACGCAATGACGATCGCCTCGACGAACTGCCGCTCCATGGCGCACCTAGGCCTTAAATCCTTCTTGATCTCCTCCGCAAACGCCTCGAACTCCTCGACTTTCTCCTCCGGCAGCAACCGAAACTTCTCGGCCCGAAGCCCGTGCTTCAGGGCATTCATCGAAGATCTGGCTTTGCCCTCCGGTGTATTTGGGCCGCGTTTGCCTTTCATTTTCACTGCCTGGAACTCGATATCCTGAGTTTTCATCAAATTGCGCCCTTAACAAAATTGACAATGATCCTAATTAGGTTATAATTCTTTTTTCATCTTCAACTCAAGCGTTTTTGGGGCACCCTATTCTCAACTAAATAATTATAACGGGGATCGAAGGAATGCCATTATAGCCTGTTCGTTGGTCGCTATCCACGCGGAGCTCTGCGATGCGCTTGTTGCCCGGGTTTCTTGCGCTCCTTGTCCTCGTGTTGTCGGGCGTTTGCACGTCGGTACAAGCGGATAGCGTTCGCTACGTGCCGCAACTCGGGCTCATAAACCTGGAGCCTCTGGCAGTTGTATTTCGTCCAAACGATGATGACACATTGCTGGTCGTCAATACGTCTGGTCGCATCGATATTCTGGACATCTCCGATCCCGATCGCCCCTTCAAGCAGCTCGAAATTCAAGCGGAAGCGCGTTCTGCCGCCTTCAATCCCGCGGGCGACCGCATCGTCTCGGCGGGCTTGGATGGCACGGTGGGGCTTTGGACCCTCGATGGCCGTGAAGCGGCCGAGCCCTTCGAAGGGCATGACGACTGGGTCAGGAGCGTCGCCTTCAATCCCGATGGCGACCGCATCGTCTCGGCGGGCTTTGACGGCACGGTGCGGCTTTGGACCCTCGATGGCGAAGAAAAGGATCTTTCCATCATTTGCAGCACCAATGAGGTTTACTGGTTGAGCGCCAATGCAATAGGGTTTTTGTGCTCTGATCGCCTCGTGTTCACGGACCAAGATTTGAGCCCGCGTGGGGAGTTTTTTCTGCACGAGGACGGCTGGGCGGCAATTCTACCCGATGAGGGGGTCTATGTAAGTGCGACGGACCTTCAACATCTCGTTCAAAAATATGAAACGTTAACTGGTGCCACCGATGAGATAGACGTTAGAGTCCCGAAACTTGACGAATCAGAAGATCTAAGCACCAATCAAGTTCGCCAGCTTTTGTTCAATCAGTGGTCGATGAAAGAGAGAATTCTTCGGACCTTCAGCGACACCTATGATCGGGCGTATGGCATCTATAGTGATTGGGAGTCGTGGTGGCAGGGGGCATTTTGGGCTGCGCTAGTTTGGGCGCTCGTGTTGATCAGGACGCTCTTCCTTTGGATCTTCGCGCCGGCGCGATTGGCCTGGAACAGCATGCCCGTAACCGGTGCGCCGCCGCCGCCGCCCTGGAAATGGATCGTTTCCTTTTATGCCTTTTTGGCTGGGTCGGGCTGAACCGGCGGCCGCTGAAAGCTTGGCTCAGACAACATCGAACAGCACTTGAAAATGCGTGCTTTTTGGAGCGGCCGGCGGTCATGGAGCGCCTTCGCTATCATCCGGTCGGGCTCGATGAGGTGTACACATCCTTTGAGCAGGCTGTCGAAAAGCGCAAGCGCGGGCTCCTATGGGTGACCGGCGTCGGTGGCAGCGGCAAAAGCTCCTTTGCATTCAACGTCATTCATAAGACGTTGGCCAAGAAACTCCGATCGCCTCTGCCTGTTCTGATCGACGAGGACTGGACCGGCTCACTGGCCGGGCAAATTGCCAGTCAGCTGCGTTTGCAGGATTGGGATCGGGGTCCGACGGAACACATGGTGAAGACACTCGGTGCTGCTGGGTTGATCTGTCCGCTGGTCGACTCGCTGAGTGAGAGGGCCGTGGAGTCGGCCGAGGACACCGTCCGGGACGCTGTGAGCGAAGGACATTTCCGCCACTTGATTGTGACGTCGCGGTCCTCGAAGCCAACCGATACCGGATGGCAGTGGATGCAAGAGATCAAGACACGCCCGATCGAGCGTCGGGATGTTCCTGAATTCATCAATATCTATGGCTCCGGGATCGATGCTGCCATCATCAAGCAAAGGATTGCACCGCTGGTGAATGGCGAGGTCATGCCCAGCCCGTTGTTTCTTCGCTTTGCAATCGAGCATGCCGCCCAGAATTCCGGCCAAGCCGCCAGCAAGCTCGAGATCGTTCAAAGCTATGTCGAAGCGCTTCGCGCGGGGAAGATCGATATCAGCCCCGACGATATGCAACGGGCCGCAGCAATTGCCGCGGTCGAGGCGGTGCGGGACAAGCTTCTGCCGCAGGAAATCGACTCTGGCGATTTGCGGGGCATCTTCAGAAACTCCGCCGACGAACTGCCCTTCATGGATGCCGCCAACGCCGGAGCGGTCGAGCCTGCGGCGATTGTCGAGATCTTCGAGGAATCGGGACTGCTCAACAGAAACCCCGTCAATCGCCGCCTACAATTTGCCTATGACCCGGTCGCCGAATATCTGGCCGCGGGCTATCTCGCCGAGAGCAAATTACAGGGGCATACCGAACTCAGAACGCGGGTTCTCGCGGCGCCCAGAACAGCGATCGCCGCAGCCATGCGCGACATAAAGCCCGAGTTGTTCAACGTCGCACTTGAGGCAGCGTAAGGTATGGCAGGAATGGCGGAACGCTATTTCAGAGAGAGTACCCCAATCTGCCAACTTTGTTAACTTCCGCCGGGGAAGGGGCCGGGCTGTCGGCCCTTTCGCTTTCGTTTCTGAATTGGCGCTTCGCCTCGTGGCTTGCACTGAGAAACAGAAACAGCGCCGCTGAATTCGGGGGTTTTCAGGGAATAGCCGGCTGGCGCGGGTGGTAGCGATAGGTCATAGTGCGGTTGTGGCGATAGCGCGTGTGCCGAGGAACAACCCTGAGTTTTCATGCAGGTTCGATCTGCACCCCGAGTGGTGACAGCATGAGGCCTTGGTCTTCGGGCGGGGCGACCGAATGATGTCGGAGCAGGCGTCGCTGTTCGGTGCGCTGGTCGATGACGAGCCGGTTCATCTGAAGGCGGCTTATGGTTATCCGGGTCATCATTTCGACGAGATGATGGGGGCGGACGGTCGGCCGAAGGCGCATTGGGCGACATTTCTGAAGGCGTTCAATGCGTTGGGGCCGGCGACGCATCAGCGGCTTTTTGCGGATATCGACCGCTCGATCAACGAGAGCGGCATCGCGTTCAACGTCTATGCCGATCCGGATAGCGGGGCCGCGCGCTCCAAGGTCGATCCGGTTCCCGTTGTGTTCGACCCGGATGGCTGGGACGAGTTATCCAGTGGGCTGGTTCAGCGGGCCCGGCTGATCGACGCGACACTGTCGGATCTTTACGGGCCGCGCGATCTCTTGCGTCGGCGGACGCTGCCGCCTGCCACGGTCTTCGGCAATCGCGATTTCCTGGTGCATTGCGCCGACTGGTCGAAGCGCCAATCGCGCAATTTGTTCATGTATTCCTGCGATGTCGCGCGCACCGCCGACGGCCGATGGCGGGTGGTCGCCGATCATGTCGACATGCCGTCGGGCAACGGCACGGTGGTCGCCAACCGGGTGGCGCTGGCGCAGAATTTGGGCAATGTCTTTCTGGATTGCGGCATCCGCCGGCTGGCGAGCCATTATGCGCGCTTCCAGAGCCTGCTCGACGGCATGGCGGCCGATGACGGCCTGATGGTGCTGCTGACCCCCGGCGAGAAGGGGGCGGATTATTTCAGCCACGCCTATCTGGCACGCTATCTGGGGATGGCGGTCGCCGAGCCCGGCGATCTCACGGTGCGCGACGACCGGCTGTTTTTGAAGACCCTCGAAGGCCTGCGGCGGATCGATGTCGTGGTCCGCAAGACGGCGAGCCGCGGTCTCGATCCGCTTTATATGGTCGAGGGGCCGGCCGGAGGGGTGCCGGGGATCATCGAGACTTCGCGGTCGAACGCCGTGACCTTCGCCAATGCGCTGGGTTCGGGGGTGCTCGATCATCGAGCACTGGCGCCCTGGAGCGAGGCCTTGTGCCAGGCGCTCTTGGGCGAGGATCTGCTGATCGAGGATGCGCCGGTGCTGTGGCTGGGCGAGGCCTGGGCGTGCGAGCGCTTCATGGCGGAGCGCGGCTCCTGGCGCCTCGCACGATTGACCAGCCCGGACCCCGTGCCGGCGGACGTGCTCGATCTCGAGGATGACCGGCTGCGGTCCTGGCTGGCGCGCGAAGGCGTCAATTATGCGGCACTGGGTGCCGTGCCGCTGGGTACCACGCCCCGGCTCGAGCAGGACCGGCTGGTGCAGGCGCCCTGGATCCTCCGCACGTTCGTTACCGCC
>JBGSYN010000106.1:0-4443 GCA_041750975.1 Geminicoccaceae bacterium
AGATCACCGCCGACATCGCGCGCGAGTCCGCCAACGATGTCATCACGATGTTGAAGTCGCTGAATGTAAAAGAACGCGGCGCGATCACGCTCGACGTCGTCGACACCGTCCTTTCGACGCGGGCCTACCGCGCCGAGAAGAGGGCCGAAGGCGACCCCGCCGACGCGGTGATCTGGGACGAACTGGCCGCACGCACTCGCGAGGAGTCCACGCTCAACGTCACCTTCCTGACCTTTCTGTGCCTGGCGTGCCTGATCGCCGCGATCGGTGTCGTCACCGACTCGCCCGTAACGGTCGTTGGCGCAATGGTTGTCGGACCGGAATTCGGTCCGTTGGCCGCGTTGGCGGTTGCGCTGGTGCGCCGCAAGACGTACCTCGCCCGCCGCGCGGCTCTGGCGCTGTTGATCGGCTTCCCGGTCGCCATGGCGGTCACCGCGATCGTCGTGTTGGCGGGAGAGGCCCTCGGCTGGATCGAAGTCAGCAGCACTCGCGAACTGAAAGAGGTGGACTTCATCTTCCAGGTGGGCCCATTGTCTTTCGTGGTTGCGCTGTTGGCCGGCGCCGCAGGCATGCTATCGCTGGTTTCGGCGAAGTCCGCCGCCCTCGTCGGAGTGTTCATCTCGGTGATGACCGTGCCCGCCGCCGGTTTCGCCGTCGTCGCAGCGACGGTCGGGGACTGGGACATCGCCGCAAAGTCGGCCGCGCAGCTCGCCCTCAATCTGGCGGGCATCGTGGTGGCCGCCGTCCTGGTGTTGTGGGCGAGAGGGATGGCCGACCGACGGCATTGGCACGTCATCGGCTGATCTCGCGCGATGCAGGGTGGTCCCCTGTGTGATGGGATCAGCGGATGGGCATCAAGGTGGCGCTGGAGCATCGCACCAGCTACACGTTCGACCGGCTGGTCGAGGTGTTCCCGCACGTCGTCCGCCTGCGGCCGGCGCCGCATTCGCGTACCCCGATCGAGGCCTATTCGCTGCAGGTCGAGCCGGCCGGCCACTTCGTCAACTGGCAGCAGGACGCATTCGGCAATTTCCTTGCCCGGCTGGTCTTCCCGGACCGTGTGCGCAACCTGACTGTCACCGTCGGGCTGATCGCCGACATGAAGGTCGTCAACCCGTTCGACTTCTTCATCGAGGACTGGGCCGAGCGCATCGGGTTCGAATACCCCAAGGCGCTGGCCGAAGACCTCGAGCCATACCTGCGGCCCGTCGACGAGACCGACGGCGGCTCCGGACCAGGGGATCTCACCAGGGAGTGGGTCCGTAACTTCTCCGTCGCCCCCGATATCCGAACCATCGACTTCCTGGTCGCACTCAATCGGGCCGTGAACGCCGACGTCGGCTACAGCGTGCGGATGGAGCCCGGGGTGCAGACACCCGAGGAAACTTTGGTCAGCGGCCAGGGCTCGTGCCGCGATTCCGGTTGGCTCCTGGTCCAGCTTTGCCGCCATCTCGGCTTGGCGGCCCGCTTCGTCTCGGGCTACCTGCTGCAACTGACGGCGGATCAAAAGGCCATCGACGGTCCCTCCGGACCGGAAGTCGATTTCACCGATCTCCATGCCTGGACCGAGGTCTATCTCCCGGGGGCAGGATGGGTCGGGCTCGATCCGACCTCGGGACTCCTGGCGGGCGAGGGCCACATTCCGCTCGCCGCAACCCCGGCGCCGAAAAGTGCAGCCCCGATCACCGGGACGCACGAGGCGGCCGAGGTTACGTTCAGCCATGACATGCAGATCCGGAGGGTCTATGAGGCGCCGCGGGTCACCAAGCCTTACAGCGAGGCCCAGTGGCATGAGATCGACCGTCTCGGTGCGGCAGTCGATGCCCGCCTCGAGGCCGGCGATGTCCGCCTGACCATGGGCGGCGAGCCGACCTTCGTCGCCTCCACGGATCGCGATGCGGCGGAATGGAACACCGAGGCGGTCGGGCCGACCAAGCGCCAGTTCGCCGACCGGCTGGTACGGCGTTTGTGGGATCGTTTCGCCGAGGGCGGTCTGCTGCAGCACGGGCAGGGCAAATGGTATCCGGGCGAACAGCTGCCGCGCTGGGCCTATGCGCTCTACTGGCGACAGGACCACGAGCCGCTTTGGGCAGCACCGAACCTGGTCCACCCGGAAAATTCCACCGCCGGCCAGACAATCGAGGATGCCGAGCGCTTTGCCGAGCGGCTTTGCGAGGCTCTCGACGTCGATAGCGAGGTTCTGGACGAGGCCTACGAGGACACGGCGCTTTTTTTGCTTAAGGAGCAGACGCTTCCGCTCAATGTCGACGCCGGCGACAATAAGCTCGAGGACCCGGAAGAGCGGGCGCGGCTGGCACGGGTGTTCGAGCGCGGCATCGGCCAGCCGGTATGCTACGTCCTGCCGATTCAGGCTTGGCAGGCGCGGGCTTCGGGACCGCGGTCCTTTCGTTGGCGCAGCGAGCCGTGGCCGACCCGTCGCGACCGGCTCTATCTGGTACCGGGCGATTCGCCTGCCGGATATCGCCTGCCCCTGGCGTCGCTGTCGCATATCGCCCGTGATGAATTTCCGCAGATCTTCGCCCTGGATCCGTTCGCCGCACGCGGCGCTCTGCCGGCAAGACCGCCGACGATGCAGGCGCGCAGCGGCACCTTGGCGCGGCCGGCCGGGCAGGGTTCCATGGCCTCGGCTCCTGCGGACGACACGCCTGTACGGATCGCGCTTTCGATCGAACCCAGACAGGGCATGCTGCATGTGTTCATGCCCCCGGTAAGCTCGGCCGACGAATATGTCGATCTGCTCAGCGCCGTCGAGGAAACCGCCGAGGCGCTCTCGATGCCGGTCCGGATCGAAGGCTATGCGCCGCCGGACGACTGGCGGCTCAATACCATTAAGGTGACCCCCGACCCGGGTGTGATCGAGGTCAATGTCCACCCCGCGGCCAGTTGGACCGAGCAGGTCGAGATCACCAAGGCGCTCTATGAAGAAGCGCGTTACTGCGGCCTGGAAACCGCGAAATTCATGATCGACGGCAGGCCCGCCGGGACCGGCGGCGGCAATCATGTGGTCGTCGGTGGCGCCAGACCGGAAGACAGCCCGTTTCTGCGTCGCCCCGACCTCCTGG
This sequence comes from Geminicoccaceae bacterium, assembly GCA_041750975.1. Lineage (GTDB taxonomy): Bacteria > Pseudomonadota > Alphaproteobacteria > Geminicoccales > Geminicoccaceae > JBGSYN01. Next base: position 3,084 of record JBGSYN010000106.1, read on the forward strand.
CGTCGCTCGTCCGCTACTGGCAGAACCACCCCTCGCTCAGCTACCTTTTCTCCGGCCTCTTCATCGGTCCGACCAGCCAGGCGCCGCGGCTCGACGAGGCCCGGAACGACCAGCTCTACGAACTCGATATCGCCCTGGCCCAAGTCCCGCAGCCGTTCGCTGCGGGCGCTTCGCCATGCCCGCCCTGGCTGGTCGACCGGATCTTCCGTGACCTTCTGGTCGATGTCACCGGCAACACCCATCGCGCCGAGATCTGTATCGACAAGCTCTACTCGCCGAACGGGCCCACCGGCCGGCTCGGCCTCGTCGAATTCCGCGGCTTCGAGATGCCGCCTCACGCTGAAATGAGCCTCGCCCAGCAGTTGCTCCTGAAGGGGCTGATCGCCTGGTTCTGGGACACCCCCTATGAGCGGCCGCTGATCCCGTTCGGCACCACCCTGCACGATCGCTACATGTTGCCGCACTATGTCTGGTCGGACTTCCGGGGCGTGCTCGACGACCTTGCCCGAACCGGCATCCGATTCGAGCCGGAATGGTTCGCCCCGCATTTCGAATTTCGCTTTCCGCTCTATGGCACGATCGCTCATGCAGGGATCGAGGTCGAGCTTCGGGCGGCGCTCGAGCCATGGCATGTGATGGGCGAAGAGGGCATGATCGGCGGCACGGTCCGCTATGTCGACAGCTCGCTCGAGCGGCTGCAGGTCAAGGTCAAGGGCCGCATGGGCGACCGCCTTGCGGTGACCTGCAACGGCATCGCCTTGCCCCTGCGCCGAACCGAGACACTCGAAGAGGAGGTCATCGGCGTCCGATTCCGGGCCTGGCAGCCGCCCGCCTGCCTGCACCCGACGATCGGCGTGCACGCGCCCCTGGTCTTCGATATCGTCGACACCTGGAACCAGCGCTCGCTCGGCGGTTGCCGCTACCATATCTCCCATCCGGGCGGCCGCGGCTTCGAAACCCTGCCGATCAACTCCCTCGAAGCCGAGGGCCGGCGCCTCGCCCGGTTCGAAACCATCGGCCACAGCGCCGGCACGACCATACCCCGCCTGCCTCGGGAAAATTCCGAATTCCCCTGCACGCTCGACCTGCGCCGCGAGCCCTAACCCGAGCCCAACCGCTCCATTCCCTACTTCGAGGTTACCACCATCTTCTATGATGCAACGGCACCTTCTCCTTGCGATGCACGACCGGCCGCTGCGGCGCGAGGGCAGGAGCATACGGCAATAACGGGATGGTCCGCCGCCACTTTCGCTGCTAGAGGCGGATTGGGTAGGCCTGTTGTTAGCTTGGGAGAGCCGTAATGCGGGTAATCGGGATCGATTTGGGTAAGGAAAGCTTTCATGTGGTGATGGTTGAGGCG
>JBGSYN010000107.1:0-25353 GCA_041750975.1 Geminicoccaceae bacterium
TTGGTAAGCTGCAATCCGAGCCCCCTGAAGGCGATCATCGAGCCGAGCGTGGCGATCAGCGGATTGACCTTCAAGATGCAGACGACGAAGCCGTTGACGGCGCCGAGGACGGTGCCGATGGCGATGGCAAGGAGGATGGCCGGCGCCGGCGGCCAGCCGCTTCGGGTCATGACGAGAGCGGCGCATGACATCGCAACGAACGCGGTCGAGCCTACCGAGATATCGAGCTTGCCGAGCATGACGACGAGCCCCATGCCGGCGGCGATGACCATGATCGGGGCCATTGCATGAAGGATGCCGATGACATTGCCCAAGGAGAGAAAGCCGGGTGCGCTCAAGCCGAAGCCCAGGGCTAGAGCCAGCAGCACCAGCGGAAAACCGTAATTCAGCGCGGGTTTGAGCATGTTGAGGCTGCGTGGTTTCATGAACGGGCCCTTACGCCGCCGCGCCGCGCTGGCGCACATCGGGCTCGGCGAGCGCTTCGATGAGATCCGTCTCCGTGGCACTGCCGGGCAGCTCTCCGGTGGTGCGGCGTTCGCCGATGATGACGTAGCGATGGCAGACGCGCATCAGCTCCTCGAGCTCAGAGGAGATGAAGAGAATGGATGCACCTGCAGCTGCGAGATCGACCGCGAGGCGGAGGATATCGGCTTTGGCGGTGAGATCGAGGCCGCGGGTCGGCTCGTCGAGAATGAGAATCCGGGGCTTGCTCGCGAGCCATTTGCCGAACACGATTTTTTGCTGATTGCCGCCGCTCAAGGTGGCGACGCGCTGATGGATGCCCGAGACCTTGATCTTGAGCTGCGCGACCAGGCGTTCCGTAAGGCTGCGCAGGCTTTGGCCATGGATCCGCCCCATTCGGCCCGACAGGGCATCGAGATTGGGCACGAGCACGTTTTCGGCGACCGAGAACGGCAACAGGAGGCCCTCGCCGCGGCGGTCTTCGGTGACGAAAGCAGTGACGGCAAAGAGGGCATCCGCGGTGACCGGCTTGAGCTCGCCGTCCTGGCGGAGCCGGATGCGGCCCTCCACGGCGCCGTCGAGGCCCAGAATGGCGCGCGCCAATTCGGTGCGACCGGCGCCCAACAAGCCCCAGAGGCCCAGGATCTCGCCCTCGTGCAACTCCAGGCTGGCATGATCGACCCGGCCCTCAAGGACCAGATCGGCGATCTCGAGCACGACCGGACCGCGGATTGGCTGCTCTTTGACCAGGCGGCCGGCAGCCGCGACCTCGCCCAGCATGGTTCGGACCACCTCGGCGTAAGACGTTTCGCCGATCAACTGGTCGGCCACGGTAGCGCCATTCCGCATGATGGTGACACGGTCGCAAATCTCGAAAATTTCGCCGACGAAATGGGTGACGTAGACGATGGCGACGCCTTGCTGTTTGAGCTGGCGAATGACCTCATGCAGCCGGTGTTTCTCGCGCGACGAGAGCGATGAGGTCGGCTCGTCGAAGATCAGGACGCGCGGCCGGCGGCGCATGGCGCGGGCGATTTCGACCATTTGCCGCTCGCCCGTCGAAAGCTCTTCGAGCTTGCGATCGGGGTCGAGATCGGCGCCGAGCCTCGCCATGAGTTCAAGGGCTTCGGCGCGCATTTGCGGTCGGTCGAGGCGGCCCAGACGCAGCGGAAAATCGTCGATGAAGATATTGTCGGCGACACTCATGGTCGCAAAGGTGGTCAGTTCCTGCTGGACGAACGAGATCCCGGCATGGGCTGCATCCCTCGGCCCCGAGAAGGTTACCAGCCTGCCTTCGATGAGAATGGTGCCTGCATCCGGCCCGATGACGCCCCCCAGAATATTCATCAAGGTCGATTTGCCCGCACCGTTAGCACCCATCAGCGCCATGGCCTGGCCAGCCCTGACCTCCAGATTGCCGGCCACGACGGCCTGAACATTGCCAAAGGCTTTCTGCACGCCTTGCATCGAGAGGGCCTGCGGTTGCGTCATCGCTCCTCTCCGAAGGCCCGATCGAGGGCGATGAAGGCGATGATGACGGCGCCTTTGAGGACCAGGCCCAGATTGAACGAGATCCCCAGAAGATTGAGCACGTTGCCGAGCACGATGACGAAGACGGCACCCAGCATAGCGCCCAGGGGACGGCCGACGCCGCCGTAAATGCTGACCCCGCCGATGACGCAGGCGGTGACGACATCCAGGACGACATTGTCGCTGCCGACATTGGCCGAGGCCGAGCCCAGCCGTGCCGTGACGACGATGGCGGCAAGCCCGGCCATGCAGCCTGCCAGGAGGTAGGTTCCCAGCAGCGTTCGGGCGACCGGCACACGGGAAATGCGGGAAGCCTTGGCATTGGTGCCGATCGCATAGGCCTCACGGCCGAACCGAGACGTTCCCATCAGCACCTGGATACCTAGCCCGGCGACGAGTGCGACCGAGATCGCAATGGGAACGCCAAGAGGGCGGGCGAGGAAAATATCGAAAAAGCGCTCCGGCTGATCGAAGATACTGATCGAATTGGTCAGCCAAACCGCAAAGCCGCCGCACACCGTCATCATGGCGAGAGTGACGACGAAGGGAATCATGCGAAAATAGGCGACAGCGATGCCGTTGAGCGTGCCGACCGCTAGGCCGGCGGCGAGCATGGCAAGACAGCCGAGCGCGACACTGCCGGTCTGGATCATCGCCATGCTGCCGAGAATGCCGGCGAGGGCCATATTGGCGGGCAGGGAGAGATCGATGCCGCCGCCGATCATGACCATCGCCATGCCGACCGCGAGGATCGTGAGCATGGCCGACTGGTTCAAGACATTGATGAGATTGGTGGCGCGAAAGAAGATCGGGCTCTCGATGGCGAGATAGGCCAGTAAAATCGAGAAGCTGAGCGTCAGCACGACGAGTTGGAGATTGAGCCGCCCCTGAAATGGGCGAAGCGAAGGGCGGGCGGAGCTGCTCACGATTTGTCGGCTTTCCATGGATTAGGGCGCGGCCGCTCGACTTCCGGGCGGCTATCACGGACGGATCGATGGCCAAGGGATCAAGGCATTGCCCGATCTGGAAATTGGCCGCGCCGGCGCCGTGATCTGTCCTGGAACCATTCCAAGGTTGTCTTTGCAGGTCTTCTTTATCCCTTTAGGCAATGCTAAATAATGAGGTGTCGGTGGTGAAATTCCGGCGCAATCCCGTTTGTCCCTTTTAATCAGAAGCCTGATGGTCATGTTCGACGTCAACAAATTGATCAGCCCCGCTGCGATCGAGCACCGCCTCCGGTCATTCGGTGTCCGGCCGACCCGGCAGCGCGTGAGCCTGTTGCAGCTGCTCTATCGCTTCGGGCATCGGCATGTCGCGGCCGAACAGCTCTATCAGGAAGCCATCACCGATGGCATTCATCTGTCGCTCGCCACCGTCTACAACACGCTCAACCATCTGGCATCGATCGGGATGATCAGGAAGGTCGTGGTCAATACCGGCCAGACCTTCTTCGACACCAACAATTCCGATCACCATCATTACTTCGTCGAGGGCCGCAATCAGGTGTTCGACGTGCAATCCAACGATATCGAGGTCTCGCAGCTGCCGGAGCCGCCTGAAGGTTTCGAGATCGCAGGGGTCGAGATCGTCGTCCGGCTGAAGCCCAAGAGCCCGAAAATCCGGCCCGAGGCCGTGCTTTCGGCCTCCGACTAACGCTGAGCGGCACTGCCGCCAAAATCCTGGTTCGTCCGGGCGGAAGCTTCGGCGCGACAATCGTCCGCTAACCATTAATTCATCACTTGCGTCTATTCGGTTGACGTTGTTCGCCCCCACGGATCGAGGGGCGCAGACGAAAGCGCCGATGATGGGGGCGTTGCGGGTGAGAAGCTAATGGTCACCAGCCAGAACGACGCAGACACCGGGGCCGAGATCGTCGAAGTCGATGATGACAGCCTCGATCGGAGTGTATCTCCCGTCCCGCGCCCGCGGAAGACCGTGGCCGACAATGCCGATCGAAGTTTCGTGATCGATCTCGATGCCGTTCGGGAGTCCCTCGGGGCGAAATGGCCGAATGTCGAAGTCCGCGCCATGCAGATCGCAGAAGCGAGCCTCCAGTCGCAATTGAAACCGTGCGATCGCCTGTGGCGCAATGGCGACGGCAATTTCGAGATCGCGTTCGGCGACCGTGATGCGGTGGCAGGCGCCCAGGCCGCCGGCGGGTTGACGGCGATGGTCCATGCCAAGCTCGTCGGCGAGCAGGCATTCCATGGAGCCGACGGCCATGATTCGACCCCGACTGTGAAGGAGCGGTCGGAACCCCTCGAAACCCGGGAGGCGATGTCGCGTCTCTTGTCCCGCTCCAGCAAGCGGGCCGAGTTCATCAAAAGTGAAACCTCGAGGATCCTCAAAGAGCTTTGCGACAATGGCCGCATCAGCTTCGCCCCGGTGATCGGCGTCGGCAGTCGCCGTTCCGCCAATCTTCGCCTGGCCTCATTCGACCGGGCCTGGTCCACCGCGATCGATTATCTCCTGCAATTGAACGGCGACGACGCCTCGATCCGTTTCGAATTGGACCTCGTTCTGCTCGGCCATGTCGCGCATCACCTGATGGAGAAGGCGGCGTCGCTGCGCGACAGCATTGCCGTTCCGGTCCACTATGGCACGATCTGCGAACCGCCGCTGGCAACCCGGTTCCTCGATTTCTGCCAGGAAATACCGAGCGATATCAGGGATCGGATCAGTCTCAACATCTCCGGTATCGGCGGCGACGACATGCTTTCCCCCTGGGCCGAGGCCGTCCTGGCGTGCCATTCGCGGCTGCGCATGATCCGGATCGAGGAGCCGAGGCTGCAGGTCGATCTCGCCGCGGAGAGGATCGGCATCGTCAGTATCCGTTTCGAGGATATCCAGGCCGATCTCTGGTCGGATCAGGAATATCTGCGACAATTCATCAAGGAAATCCATGATGCGGAGTGCCGCCTGCTCATGAGCGATATCCCTCACGAGTTCCTGGCCCTCGCCCGTGAAATCAGACCCGATTTTCTGTCGCCGCGAAACGAGAGCATTCCGCGGTTTTGACGCTCCGACCCGCCGGTCATGGCCGCGAATGGTGCCTCCCAGTCGGCAAAGACGCCTTGGCCGGTTCCGGTCTGTGCGTCGCCGGGCAATCAAATATTTCGGCCCAGCGAAGGTTAATTAGCCCGCATGAGCCGACTGGCCTGCATGGGTCTCCCTTCGGGCGCATCAATGCGGCGATGCAAGCCGATTACCATAAGTGAGCTGGTTCGCTTCGCGCCGGCAGAGATTGCGGTGAGGACGCTCGTTCATCTCGACGTATCTCCCGCGGTAGCCACGGCAGCTTTCCACCCCTACCAAGCATCTGAATCTTCGTCATCCGATGCAGCAAATGACGAAAAAAAGAGATGCCGATCATTGGCCGGCGACGAGGTTCGCTGCGGCGAGATTGCCTTCGTCGAGAGGGACGATGGGCCTAGGACCGCTATTCTGTGGGGTAGCCTCTGGGCATTATTTTGTTCAGATCATCCGACCGGCGTGTCGTTGCTTCGGACTCTCAAAATATCGCGCGAAAAAGTTTGGCCTTGGGCGGGCGTTACTGATCCCCTTCCGGATTGTTCGGGTTATTGTCGGAGGCTGCATTATCGACGGCGGCATCGAGCTTCCTGGTCTCTTCGGAATAGGAGCGCCAGGCCTCGGCGACATCCGACCAGGTTGGACGTGCTGCCGAGCCTGTGGCGGATTCACCATTGAGTTCCAGCCAGGACGGCAGTGCCAGACCGCGGGCGATGGTCGCACGGTCGGCGCCAAGCAGGCGCCATTCGAGGCTGCGTCCGGCAGCGATATCGGCGATAGCCAGAACCAGCACGATCGGCACCAGTGCCACCGGAAGGGCAATCGCGATCGACATGTTTCTTGCCACAACGATTGTCATGATCGCCAGGATCAGGCCGCTTGCGACCCAGCCGCCCAAGCGTTCATAGGCCGTCAGCGATTCCTGCCAGCCGCCGATCCAGGATAGGATCCACGCCGTAGCGAGGCCGATCATCAGGGCCATGAGAAACAGGCCGAAACTGTCCTGCACGAGGCTCTTCAGGACCAGCAGAATGACCGTCAAAGCCAGTGTGCCTATCGCAGCAAGTATCAGCGGCGATCGGGTCAATGCGCCCAGCAGTTCATCGCCCAGAAGGGATCCGAGGATTTCCATGGCAAGGGTCGATCAGAACCCCGGAGCCTGGTGAAAATCGAGCCTCAGCTCATCCATGACGATATCGAGATCGTCCCAGCTCTGGACGAGCTCGTTGACGACATCGCCGATGTTGATGAGCTGATCGAGCTCGTTCAGTGCGGTGCGGACTTCCCGCGTCAGGCGGGCGGCGTCGGCGGCGGCACCATAGACTCGCGCATTGGCCTGCAGCGCAAACAGCAGGTCTTCGACGCTGGTGTTCTGTTCTTCGAGGATTTCGAGCGCACCTGCATGCCTGACTTCGAATAACTCCCAATTGGCCACGGCGGTCTTGTAGGAATTGATGATGCTGGCGTTCATCTGCTTCTCGATCTGCAGACGCTGGCTCGGCTCCTCGCGCCTGGCAGCCAGCTCCAGCTCGCTGCCGAGCGTGACATTGCGCCGTTCGAGCTGGGCGATGGAGCTTTCGAGTTCCTCGATATTGGCGCCGATCTGCCGCTGGACCGTCTTGAGATTGCCAAGTTCACCGAGCCTTTTGGCGACCACCTCGGGCGCCGTCTCGGCAATTTGCCAGAACCGCTCGCTGACCCGTTGAAGCGTGTCGACGATATCGTCGAAGGCGACCTCGTCTCCGGTTTCGATCCGGGCGCGCAAGCCGGCAATCTCTCCAGTACTCTCGTTCAGCATCCGGATGATCTGGTCGACGCCCTCGAAGCGGAGGACGTCGATGCTCTCCCGGCTCTGCCCATAGGCATCCTCGAGTGCATCCGCCGTGCCTTCCCGCGCCAGTGAAGGGTCGATGATGACCTCGTTCGCCATGCCACTCCCAGTTTGGGCAGCGGTGCTGGAAACGCCCGTAGGGGCGAGGCCCAGAGCGAGCATCGAAAGGACGATGAGTACTGTCTTGCGCATCTGCAGTTCCTTCTTTTCGTGGCACGGAATTTAACCTATTTCGTCGGGCATGGCACCCCGAAGAACGGTCTTCGGGGCCGCCGGTTGCATATGCTTGCTCGGAATGGCTTAAAGGGGACGGTAACGATGGCCAGCTATAGGCTACTGCTTTTCGTAGCACCGCCAGTAATTGTGCTCTTCGGTGCCCTGGGGGGGATGGCGCAGGAGGACGAGGCCGCCGTGGCGCGCACGATCGTCGCCAGTCACACCGATACCGACAGCAATGGCGTGATCGATCAGGTCGAGCTTGCTCACAATCTGGCGGCGGCATTCGTGTCGCTCGACGTCAATGCAGACGGTCAATTGGCCGAGGACGAGCTCGAAATCGAGGATCCGAACCATTTCGCGCGGGTCGATGCAAATGGCGACGGAATGCTCGCCTTCGACGAAGTGATGGCGGCGAAAATCGAGGACATCACGGCCGTCGATACCAATGGCGACGCGGCTTTGTCGCCCGACGAGCTTGCGGCGATGGACCAATTGCGATGAGGAGAACGCTTATGAGAAAATCGATTGCGATTGCGGTGTTGGCTGGCGCGGTCGCTACGGGCTCGGGCCAACCGGTTGTGGCGCAGAACGACGTCAATCCCTGGCTCGGCGCCGGCGGCGGCGCCCTGGCGGGTGGCCTCCTGGGAAGGCTGATCGCGGGCAAGCATCATAATTCCGCGGCCATGCTCGGCGGTGCTGCACTCGGCGGCCTTGGCGGCCTCTTCGCCACGCACGCCTACGACCAGAACCAGCAGAAGAAGGCGGTCGAAGAACAACAACAGCAACAGGCCACGGCCAATCAATGGTCAGCGCAGAACGCGGCATTTCCGGCGGCACCGCCGGGTGGCTATTCCGGCATCAATACCGCGGCCGATGTCAGTGAGGCGCAGCGGTTGATGACAGCGATAGGCATCTTCAACGATCCGATCGATGGCATCATGGGCCCCGATACCCGGGCTGCGGTTATCCGTTACCAGGCCGATGAGAATCTGCCCCAGACCGGCGACGTCACGCCCCAACTCATCGAGAGCATGAAGCGCACGCTGGGCGGTTGAGCGCCGGCACCGATCAGCTTTGGGTGCTGTCCGAACCGGCTGAGAGGCCGAAGAAACTGCGAATCGCCTCGAAGTTCGCCTCGACGATCTCGCGTCCGTTCAAGGTGGCGCAGCCTAGACCGCGCGCCGCCGCGAGGAAGGGCGAGATGTCAGGCTCGAGAATGACGTCGATCGCCAGCATATCGCCGTGCAGGCTCTTCGGATCGATCGGATAGGGGTCTTCGGGCCCCATGCCCAGAGGTGTGCAATTGATGATGATGCCGTGGTCCTGTGCGGCGGGTTCGCCGATTTCGACCTCAAGCCCCGCATAGGCCGTCCGTAGATCCGTTTCCAGTCGGCGAGCGCTTGCCATGTCCCGATCATGGAGGGTTATGGCGGCAATGCCGGCACTGGCCAGGGCAAAGGCAATGGCGCGTCCGACGCCGCCGGTCCCGACTTGCAGGACGGACTGGCCGTCAAGCTTGCGCGCATCGCCGAGCAGCCTTTGGACGCAGGCATAACCGTCGAACATGTCGCCCAGCCAGGCGCCGTCCGGCTCGCGCCTGATGGCATTGATGGTGCCGGCTTCGCGGCCGCGCTCGCCGAGCCGGTCGACGAGGTTTGACATCGACGGCTTGTGCGGCACCGTCACGACCAGGCCTTCGAGATTTCGCGTCGCCGAAACGCCGTGCCACCAGGCGCTCAGATCGTCCACCGCGACGTGAAACGGGACCAGCACCGCGTCGAGACGTTCGCCTTCGAACATTGCATTGAAGAGACCGGGCGATGCCACCTGGGCGATGGGATCGCCGACAATGCCATAGAGGCGGGTGCGGCCGGAGATGGTCCCTGGTGCGCGGATCTCGGATTGAGCCAATCGGGTCTGCCTGCAGCTATCATTGGGAGGGCCCTGATACAGCATGAGGGGCCGCCTTGTATATTCGGGCCAGCGGCACGATAGTCAGGGTCGAACAGGGGGATTGCGTGTGAATTTCATGGAGCAAAGCGGCCTCGACGCAGCGTTCGACGCCATCGGCTCCATTCTTGGCGATCGGCTGACCACGTCGCTGGCGGTGCGCGAGCAGCATGGCAAGGACCAGACCTATCATCCAGGGGCAGTGCCTGACGCCGTCGCCTTCCCGCACACGACCGACGAGGTAAGCGCCATCGTCAGGATTTGCGCCGGTCATCAAGTAGCGGTGATCGCCCATGGCACGGGCACATCGCTCGAAGGCCATATCGCCGCCCTGCGCGGCGGTATCACGATCGATTTGATGGCAATGAAGCGGGTGCTCGAGGTCAATGCGGAGGATCAGGATTGCCGGGTCGAGGCCGGGATCACAAGACAGCAGCTCAACGACCATTTGCGCGATACGGGCCTGTTCTTTCCGGTCGATCCCGGGGCCGATGCCAGTATCGGCGGCATGACCGCGACCCGGGCGTCGGGTACCAATGCCGTCCGCTATGGGACGATGCGTGAGAATGTCCTCGGCCTGACGGTCGTCATGGCGGATGGCGAGATCATCCGGACGGGCGGCCGAGCCAGAAAATCATCCTCGGGCTATGATCTCACCCGTCTTCTAATCGGCTCGGAGGGAACACTCGGCGTGATCACCGAGATCCGGCTGCGGCTCTTCGGCATTCCCGAAGCCATTTCGGCGGCCGTCTGTTCGTTCCCGAGCGTCGAAGACGCCGTCAATACCGTGATCCTCACCATCCAATCCGGGGTGCCGATCGCCCGCGTCGAGTTCCTCGATACCCTGAGCATGAAGGCCTGCGTCGGCTATTCCGGGCTCGAAGGTTATGCGGTGGCGCCGACCTTGTTCCTCGAATTCCATGGCAGCAACGCGCACGTCGCCGAGCAGACGGAAACCGTCAAGGGGATTGCCGCCGATTTCGGGGGCGGCGATTTCCAATGGGCGGCCGGGGCAGAAGATCGCAATCGCCTCTGGCAGGCCCGTCATGATGCCTTTTGGGCCTGCAAGGCGCTTCGACCTGGCGCCAGCGCCATCGTCACCGATGTCTGCGTGCCGATTTCGAGACTTGCGGAATGCGTTGCCACCGTCGACGAAGAAATTCGCCGGGCCGGTCTTATCGCCCCCATCATCGGCCATGTCGGCGACGGCAATTTTCATCTGGTCATGCTGGTCGATCTGGATGATGCCGACGAGGTGGCGCGCGCCAGGAACCTCAATCGGCACATGGTCGAAAAGGCGCTGTCGATGGGCGGTACATGCAGCGGCGAGCATGGCGTCGGCTATGGCAAGATCGGGTTTCTCGACGCCGAGCACGGCCCTGGAACGATGCGGGCGATGCGCCAGATCAAGCAGGCACTGGATCCCCAGGGCATCATGAACCCGGGCAAGATCGTCGAGATCTAGTCCGTCGTATCGGATGGAGATCGGACATGGCAACCAGGGCCAAACTCGTCGGTATCAATCACGTTGCCATCGAAGTCGGCGATATCGACGAGGCGCTCGACTTCTATGGAAGGTATTTCGATTTTGCGCTTCGCGGCCGCAGCGATTCGATGGCGTTCATCGATATGGGCGATCAATTCCTCGCCATGAGCGCGCCGCGCGAGCAACCCAAGGATACGCAGCGTCATTTCGGTATCGTCGTCGACGACCGGGAGGGCTTACGTGCGCGTCTCGAGGCCGATGGTGTCGAACTCGTCAGTGAGAAACGGCTCGATTTCCTCGATCCCTGGGGCAACCGGATCGAGATCGTCGCCTACGACACCATTCAGTTCCTCAAAGCCCGTGCCGTCCTCGAGAAATTAGGCCTCAACGACCTCAAAAAGTCCGATGAGGCCATAGCTGAGCTGGCGAAGAAGGGGATCGACGTCCCGGAAGACCCGTAACGCATCTCACGCCGGTATCGGCGTAAGGACCGGCTTGCCGGCGAAATGGGCGTCGAGATTGTCGCGGACCAGGGCGATCATGTTGTGCCGGGTTTCCGGCGAGGCGCCGCCGATGTGCGGTGACAGCACGACGTTCTCGAGTGCGATCAGCGCATCGGGAACCACCGGCTCGCCCTCGATGACATCGAGCCCTGCCCCGGCGATGACACCCTCCCGCAGTGCGGCGATCAGATCGGCGGTATCGACGACGGTGCCGCGCGCGATGTTGACGAGATAGCCTTCGGGGCCGAGCGCTTGCAGGATCCCTTTGTCGATCACGTGCCGTGTCGCCGGGCCGCCTGGTGCCGCAACCATCAGAATATCGGCCCATGCCGCGAGGTCCGAGAGGCTGGCGAAGTAGCGGTAGTCGACATCCTGGCGTGGCCGGCGGTTGTAATAACCGATCGGCATATCGAAGCCGCCGGCGCCGCGCTGGGCCATTTCCATGCCGATATGTCCCAGACCGAAAATGCCGAGCTTCTTGCCGGAGACACGTGGCGGCGTGCGGCGGACCTGCGTCCAGGCACCTTCGCGAATGCCGCGGTCGAGGAGTGGGATGCATCTTATGACGCCAAGCAGCAGGCCGAACGCCTGATCGGCGACACACGCCGAATTCGTGCCGGGACCATGGGTGACGATAATGCCGTGCTCTCTGGCGGCTGCGGCATCGATATTCTCGAAGCCCGCGCCCATCGCACAGATGATCTCGAGATTGGGTATGGCCTCGATGAAGCGCCGCTTGAGCCCATAGGAGCCATTAGTCTGGACGGCGCGAATCCGCGTCAAAACCGGATCGTCGAGCAGGCGTTCATGATCGGCCGGGTCCGGCCAGTAATGGAGCGTGTAGTGCTCGGCCAGATGATCCAGGCTCGCCTGCGGCATTTTCAGATTGACCAGGACATCGATGCTCATAGCGTCATTCCTTTCTCAGCCTCGCTGTCGTCGCTGGGTCACTTCTGACGCTACAATTACGCGGAACAGACGAGGAGGCCAGTTTCATGAAAGACAATCCCTTGCGTGCGGCGATCGAGCGTGGTGAGCCGCAATACGGCACCTGGATCAACATGATCCGCAACCCGGCCATTCTCACCCTGCTCAAGAGTGCGGGTTTCGACTTCGCTCGGGTCGATATGGAGCATTCCGCACCCTCCATGGAAACCATCGCCGACATGGCTCTGTTGGCGCGCGCCCTCGATTTCCCGCTGATGGTCCGGCCGCCCACGGCGAACCGCGAGTGGATTACTCGCCTGCTCGATGTGGGCTGCATGAACCTCCTATGCCCTCAGATCGAATCGGCGGAGCATGCGGCGGCGGTGGTCAGGGCGTCACGCTACGCCCCTCTGGGTTTGCGCGGCAGTGGCGGGCTCGGGCCGATGACCGACTTCATGCCCGATGCCGATCCGAACCAACGCCGCGCCCACGCCAACGGCCAGGTGTTCGTGGTGGCGATGCTAGAGACCGAAGCTGCGTTCCGGGATCTCGAAGCGATTGCCGCGATTGAGGGTATCGATGCGCTGACCATCGGCCCGAACGACCTGGCGCAGGACATGGGTGTGCTGGGGACGCCCGAGCAGGACGCGGCACTCGATGTGAAAAGGGAACTGGTCGTCGACGCTGCTCGGCGCCATGGCAAAACCTGTTCGATGCTGGTGTCGAGCCCGGAGCAGGCGCGGCGGTGGCGCGAGGACGGCGTCTTGCTGCTCGGCTATTCGAGCGATGTCGATGTCCTCTATCAGGGCTTCAAGAATGCAATGACGGTACTCAGGGATTGACCGGATTTTGACTGTCATTCAAGCGATCTTGCGTTCGCCGCCGGAACCAGCCAAGGTCCAGTCGAATTCGTGACGCTCGATGATTCAGGGAGTGACCAGAAAATGCGAAAAACACTATCGAGATTGATGGCGGGTGTAACCGCTGCCTGCCTCGCTGCTCCAGCATTTGCCGAGACCATCACCTTCCGTTTCAACGATCCGGAGCATGAGGAGATGCGTGCGGCGCTCGACGAGTTCGAGGCGATGCATCCCGACATCACGGTCGAAATGGAACGGATCGACTGGGGCAGCGCCCGTGAGCAGTTCTTGCGCGAAGCCGCAACCGGTGCCGGGCCCGATGTGCTGCAGATCGCCTTCGTCTGGCCGCGCTCATTGGGAGACATCGGCGCCTTGATGCCGCTCGATGATTTCGTCGAAGAGACCGGGATCGGTGTCGCCGGCTGGGAGGAGTTCATCGCCCGCGATCTGGCGGTCGGACCGGACGAGAAAATCTACGGCATTCCCTTCACCACCGACACCTTCGCCCTGGTCTACAACAAAGGAATGCTGGCCGAAGCAGGTTATGATTCCATGCCGACGGACTGGGAATCCTTCCGCGAGATGAGCAAGGCGGTCCATGCCGCCACCGGCAAGACCGGGTTCGGATTTCCAGCCGGCAGTTGCGGTACGCCGACGATATGGTTTCTCTTGAACTTTTACTGGTGGTCGCACGGCCAGGCCCTGATCGACGTCAAGGATGACGGCACGTTCTACATGAACATCACGCCCGAGCAGATCGCCGAGGGCTTCGACTACTACAATGATTATCTCCAGGCAGGCGACAACCCGAAGGCCAATCTGACCATCTGTCTCTGGGGCTCGCCGGAGCTGATCGAGGGCATGGTCGAGGGCGAGATCGCCGCCGTAAGCGTTCCCGATCCCGTCGGCATCCAGATCGTCGAGGCATTCAAGGCCCGCTATCCCGACCGCGAGGTGCCGTTCGCAGCCGCACCGCATCCAGCCGATGTCAACGGCTCGAAGACCTTCTTCGGCGGCCGCATGATCGGCATCAACGCCAATACCGAGAAGACCGACGCCGCCTGGGAGCTGGTCCAGTTCCTGGCGCAGCCAGATCCGCTCTTCACCGATCACTACACCAATTATGTACAGCCGCAGCGGCCGATCATGAAATATACGAATTTGCCCGAATCGATCCGCGACGGCTTCAGCGAGCAGCTGCAATCGGCTCGCTCCTGGGGACCCTACGGCACGGGTCCGGTCGCCATTCCGTTCATGTGGAATGCCGTCGGCCGCTCGGCGGGATCGGTCTTCATCGGCGAGAAGAGTTCGGAGCAGGCGGCCCAGGAACTCTATGACGCGATTGCGGGCGAACTGGAGAAAAACCAGTAGGCTCGAGCTGACGGTAGCGACTTCAGGCTAGAGGAGAGCAGAATGGCGACGCATGCGGTCGATGTCGAGATCGACGCGGCGCGGCTGGCATCGCGTCGCGGCTCCCACATTCGCGGCGAGCAGCGCTTCGTCGTCTTTATGCTGGTGCCGGGGTTTTTCTTCCTGGTCATGTTCTACGTCTATCCGACCGCCTTCAATGTCGTGAATAGCTTCACGGATTTGAGCCTGTTCGGCCTCAAGCGCGGCGGCGACTGGATCGGTGTCGACAATTATGTCGAGCTTTTGACCAGCAGCGATTTCCGCCGGGTTCTCTGGAACACCGTATTCTGGCTGACCGGCGTCGGTGTCGCCGTGCGCATCACGCTGGGCCTGCTGCTGGCACTTCTCCTGAATTCGCCGGTGCTCGAGAAATACCGACTGAAGACGATCTCTCGCGTGCTGCTGCTGGTGCCATGGGCGACGCCGCCGATCGTCGCCATCGTCGCCTGGCGCTGGCTGCTCAATCCGCAATATGGCGACATCAACCAGGTCCTCCTGGCCCTCGGTCTGGTCGATCAGCCCATCGCCTTCCTTGCCGAAGCCCTCTGGGTCTGGCCGGCACTGATTACCATCATCACCTGGAACACCCTTCCGCTCGTCACGCTGACCTTCCTTGCCAGCCTGCAAAGCCTGCCCAAGGAGCTGATCGAGGCGGCCGAGGTCGACGGGGCGACGCCGATCCAGCGAATCCGCTTCGTGATCCTGCCGCATCTGAAGCCCGCGATCATCGTCATGACCTTGATGTCGACCTTCTGGACCTTCAACAATTTCGTCTATGTCTGGCTGACGACAGCAGCCGGGCCGGGCCTCTACACCAACGTCATGGCGACGGAAGTCTACATCAAGGCCTTCATCGACGGCCGGATGGGCTACAGCTCCGCCGTCGGCGTCGTCATGGCCGCGATCATGGTGGCGTTCGGCATGCTCTATCTCCGCTACATCGCGCAGCGCGAATTCAGGGAGATTCTCTGATGGCCAGTGTCGCCCAAGGTCTCGCTCCGGCTTTTCGCATCTCGCAACGGACCGGCTTCAACCTGCCGCAGGAACTCCTGATCGTCGCCACAACGATCTTGACACTGATTTTCCTGGTCTACCCAACGGCCTGGATCATCCTCGCCTCGTTCAAGACGCCGGCGACGATCTTCTCCGCCACTAATTTCGAACTGACCTTCCAGAACTACGTCTCGCTCTTCAAGACCGGCTTTGGCCGTTATGTCTTCAACAGCCTCTATCTCTGTATTGCGGCGGTGCTGATTTCCACATTCATTTCGGTGCTGGCCGCCTATACGTTCTCGCGCATGCGGTTTCGTGGCAAGCGCTACATCTTCAGCTCGGTGCTGCTCGGCCAGTGCTTTCCCTGGATCATTCTGGTAACACCGCTCTTCATCCTGTTCGCCCGCATGGGGCTCTTGAACAACCATTTCTCCATGCTGTTCGTCTATACGGCGATCTCGATCCCGTTTTCGGTTTATCTGCTGGTCGGTTACCTGGAATCGGTGCCGCGCGAACTCGATGAGGCGGCCATTATCGACGGCTGCTCACGCTTCGAGGTGATCTGGCGCATCATCTTTCCGATCATGCTGCCAGGTATCGTCGCTACCGCGACCTATGCCTTCATGCTGTGCTGGACCGAATATCTCTTCGCCCTGGCCTTTCTAACCAAGACGGACCTGAAGACGATGCCGCTAGGCCTCTATGCCTTTTTCGGCGAGAACACGGCCGAGTGGGGCAACATCATGGCGGCCTCCGCCCTCACGACATTGCCCACTCTGCTGCTGTTCCTGCCGCTCCAGACCAAGCTCGCCTCGGGGCTCGCCGCCGGCAGCGTCAAGCAATAAGGGCTCAGCCGTCGATCTGTTTTTGGACTGAATCCAGAAGGCTTTGAGCCGCTTCTTCGGATGATTTCTCACCGATGAAGGCAGCCCCGAACTCGCGGCTAGTATCGTTCCACATCGTGGCGATCGCTGCCGGTCCGCGGGCATAAGGCCCCCAGCTGCGGGCACCTTCAGTGAACTGTTTCTGGAAGCCCTCGGTCCCTTCCGGGAAGGGCTTTTTCGCCAGCAAGCTTTGTTGCGCTGGGAAGTAACCAGTGTTGTATTGCTGCCAGAACTCTTCCGAATTCAGCCATTGCATCAAGGCCCAGGCCTCCTCCGGATACTCGGTATTGGCGTTGACGCACAGCGACTGGCCGCCCAGATGCGTCGTCGGCTTGCCATCCGGCGGACTGGGCGTCATCGCTGTCGTAAACGGCAGTGCCTCGCCCGGATTGCGCGCCTTCCAGTCGTCGAACATCTGCACGGCGGTGAAGACCGGGACGATGGTCGCAGCCGAATCTCCGCTGACGATCGGCTCCATGATTTCCGGGGCATTCCAGGCATCGATGCCAAGGCTGCCGGCCGTCGTCAGATCCTCGTCGAGATAGGTCTTCCAATATTCGATGGTCTCGGCGACGTGCGCTGGCTCGACGCCGAGTTGGTAGCCGCCATTGCCGTCATCGACGACGAGCGAGGCGCCTTCGCTCCACCATTTGAAATTGGCGAGGAACCAGATTGTGTTTGCGCTCGAGGCGCCAGCGGCGAAGCCGAGCCCGGTCTTGCCGGTTTCGGCCTTCACCTTGCGGGCCATATCGAGCAGCTCTTCCCAGGTTTCCGGGATTTTCTCGACGCCGGCCTCGGTCAGGATCTCCTTGTTATACACCATAGCCCAGGTGTCGGTCGCGAAGGGCACGCCATAGAACTCGTCGCCTGCCTGGTTGTAGGTCAGGTCCGAGGCGATGAAATCTTCCCAGCCATTGGCGCCGATGCCTTTCTCTGCGACCATCTCGCTGAGCTCCATGCAAGCTTCAGCGGTGCCGAGATCCTTGATCCAGACAAAGGCCAGATGGGCGATATCCGGCCCGCCGCCGGTCGCCGCCTCGCGAATGAACTGGTCGCGCGCGTCCTTGAAGGCGATGCGCTCCAACTCGACGGAAACCCCGGGATTGCGCCGTTCGAATTCGTCGAGCCCGGCCTGGATTTCATCGACATTGTCATAAGCATAGCGAAAGACGAGATCGGCATCGGCCAAGGCCGCACTACAGCTCAGTGCCGCAAGTCCGGCACTTGCGAAAAGCTTCGTTGTCAACTTGCCCATCATTTCGCCTCCCAGCGATGTTTTTCGATGGGTCCAGGTGTACGGTCCGGTGAGCGACGGCGTCAAGCGGACCCTGTTAGCGAAACCATGAGAACGGCGGCAATGCTGGCGCTATTCAGCATCGCCGCCTGGAAGTCTCGACCAAATTTGGGGCTTAGGGGTGCACAATGTCGTGCTTCTTGCCATCGAACTTGGTGAAGCTGAAACTGTGAGCCTCATGCATCAGCGCGCTTTGATTGGTGAGAACATCGATAGCGATCTGCTCTCCCAAGCGGAGCGACTCCGTATAATCAGTGCGCCAATGAACACCAGCCATGTTGCGGCCGATGGCGATGTTTGCTGCGACCTTGTTGAGTTCGTTGCCGACCGTCAAGGCGCCGCCCGTGTAAGGCTTGAGCGACTTGCCGTCCGCCGAGGTCTGAACCGGATCCGGCAATTCGTGACTCTCATCGAAGAATGCCTTGAGGATCGTGACGCAGGCGCCAGCAACCGTGGCATGACCCGCACCATAAGCCGGATGGGTCGGGCTGCCTTCAGGAAACGCCATCGGCATGAAGAATGTGCCGTTCTTCGTCGCCATCTGCTGCACCGCATTGGAATTCAAGACGGAAGCATGGATCGGATAGGTCTTCTGGTTTGTGCTTGTCCAATGAACCAGACCGCCATAGGCCTCCGGCCGAAGCCGGCGATGGACCACCCATTTTTGATACCAGACCGCCTTCAGGGCGCGGGTGGCGACTTCACAAACCAGAGTAAGAATGTGGGTGCCGCCAAATGTGCCGAAACCCGCCTGTTTGGCGGAGGTCTTGTAAGGATTGCCGTTATCGACCGGTGCTCCGATCTGCAGCAAGATCAGGCAGGCGTTGAGATAGGCTTCGTAGAGCTGATCGATGTGAACATATTGGCCGAGATCGCGCATCGAGCGGATATGGCGGCGTTCGCTATCGAACTGGTCTAGAAGCCCTTGTGCGCGTCCGTTTTGCACCGCCAGCCAGTCTTCCGGATAGATCAGGTAATCGATGCTCGGTGCCGTCGTCTTCTGCCTCTGGCTGATCGAGAGAGTGCCGTAACTGATGTCCTTCAGGAGGAATTGCGATACATAGGGACCGACCAGATCACCCCAGGCCGAGCCGCGAAACACGGTTCCCGGCGTGACATTGCCGGCATTGTCTCGCGGTCCGGAGAACGCGCTGCCGAGGCCGGTCAACTCGGTGCAGGCATTGGCAACGCCCTGATTGTTGCCGAACTCCACAAACGGGACATCGCGCAACAGCGCCATCCAATAAAGCTCGATCGCCTCAGCCGCAGCTTCGGCGCTGTCGACCTTGGGTGCCGCTGGAATGAAATACTGATCGGGGTTGTTGACTTCTGTATCCCCAGAGAACCCGGCTTGGGGATTGATGAGTTTGCGACCGAAAGGCGGCACATCGCTGTGCAGCGTTATCGCATCTTCGAATTGCGAGCCGCCGAGCTGATTGGCTAGGGCTTGCTGCAAATCCTGATAGACAACGGGGTCGACCTCACCGAATTCGTTGATGTGCCGCAGACCCTTGTGAAAATTGCCGATGAAGGTTGGGTGGTCGGTCTCGTCGCCATTCGGCGTGTGCGCAGTCGGTAATGGCCGGCTGAACGCCGGATGAGGCACGATGGCCACCTTTTGCGCCGCAATCTCAATGGGCTCGTCCAGATCCGCATTGTCGTGTTTGGTGGTATCGAGATCTTCAACAGACATGTGTACGCCCTCTCACTCGTGAGGTTGACCTTGGGTGCAACGGCTGAGCACAATTATCCGCTTTTAGCGCGGTGCGCTTCATTAGTGAGCGCCAGTTTTCCAGGATGTGGGAACCACCACAAAACCAAGAATAAACACGGCGAGGTCTGCTTTCCGTGCTGATTTGTTCTCTTCTTGAAATGTTCGGTAAGCCAGGCGCAAGATCTTTCATTGGCCGACTTTTCAGCGCAAGAGCCTGACGCGCGCTGCCCGCTACGTTTCGGGACCGGCATCCCCGCCGCTATCGATACTGCGGAGGGTGTCCGCGGTTGCGCTGCTGCGAATCTCGAAGAGCATTGCCGTCGATCCCGTCGCGGTCGCAGTGACCGCGATGCACTGCGTCAAATCCCGTTCTGACTCCTGACAAAGATGTGCGGGGAAGCGCGAAGGGGATCGCCGATCCCTTTCGCATTCACTTCTGCATGCGGCGCTGCACGTTCCGACCCGGCTCGGCTCTGGTCAAGGGACCTTCCAGAGACCAGCCAAAACGCGTCGCTGCGAGGGCCTGCCATGAGCGGCCCGTGGCACTGCCGCCTTTCGGATTGGCCCTGGCGTTCCTACTTAGGGGGCACAGCGTATTGGCAGCTTTTGGAGTTTAGCATGGCAACACCCGGCAATCACGGCAGCTCAGGCAATCAGGTCGGTGACTACATCAATCAGGTCGTAACCTGGTTCAAGACACGGGGGCAGAACGAATGGATCATGTTCGGCCTTGGCGTCGTGATCGGTCTCCTGATTGGCTGACGGGTGATCGGCCGACTTGGGCCGGTCTCATGGGCTGCGGTCGGCGTCGAGCTTGCGGCGTAGTATTTCGAGATGCGGAAGGACGGTTTCGAAGAGACCGGGGCCGAGATCGGATGCCAGGGCCAGAAGCTCGGGCGTGATGTTCCGGATCGCCTGATCTCTGGCGCTGCGCCCGGCGGGCGTGATGGCGACGATCTTGCCGCGGCCGTCCTGCGGGTCCTGGATCACCGAGACCAGGCCCTTGGCCTCCAGCTTCTGAACTGTGTTGGTCATGGTCGGCTTCGAGACCTGCATGGCGCGGGCAAGCTCATGCGGGCTTCGCCTGTCGCCAAGGCGGACGAAATGATTGAGGACGATAAATTGCGACATGGTGAGGTCGCAAGGCAGCACCCGCTCGAGCCGGTTGCGCGAGAGCTGCTCGACGATGCCGATCTCGTTGAAGAATCGAAACAGCATCTCGCCGTCAAGAGCGCCGTCGTTCGGTTCATGCATCGCAGTGCGGCACGATATATCCTCAGTTCTTGAGCCTCGTCTCGAGCGGCCAGCGCGGTGAGGGCGGAACGTCCACACCGTAGCCGACGCGCGCCAGCATCTGCAGGCGATGGTTGGTGTCAATGCCGATCTCCTCATCCATTTCGGTCTTGAGCTCGGCCATTTCAGGATATTCCTGCAGCGCCTGGCTCAAGGGCTGGAGGCCCAGGCCGAGAGCCGTCGCCTGGAGATTGATCCGCACCCAGTCGCGACCGGCATCGAGCTGATCGAGCCGGCTGTTGCCGGGTGTGTTCAGCCAGATATAGCCCATCGCACTGCCCAGGACCTCTCGATACATGGCGAGACCCTGGGCGAAGGCGTTCGATTGCGGGTCGGCGAGCTGCTCGCGCGACAGCATGCCGGCCAAGGCCAGCGTTTCGAGAAACGGCCCGCCAAGGTCGATGCCGTCGGGGTTGGCCTCGATCTCGGATTTGCCGATCCGCATCAGATCGATCGATTCCTGGAGTGTGCGGGGAGTGATGGATTCCTTCACGTGCGCCCGCCAGGTGAGGTCACGAAGGGTGGCGATCCGGGCGGGCTCGACGCTGCCGCCGGTCGGCAGATCGCAGGCTGCCTCGAGGGTTTGCAACTGAGCGGCCTCGACTGCGCGAGACGTGTCGAACGGTTCCTTGTTGGTGCGCCGGTCCAGGACGTGGACGAAAAGCGGGTCTGGCAGGACCTCGGCGGAGCGCCGAAAGGTCAGGTGGGCGACGGAGTTGCCGGCGAGGCGGTCGCCGCCTTCGCCATCGGGGAAGGGCCGGATGTCCAGGGCATAGCCTTCGGCTGCGGCCGCCATGCGCGCGAGTTCGAGAAAGCAGCCGAGGCCGATCACGATCTGCCGATCGAACGGGTCCGTCGCCGGCAGTCGGCGTTCGGGGTCGGCGGTGAGAACCGCCTGATCGTCCCCCAGGAGTGTGACCATCCAGGGCTGCCGGTTATGCGGGTTCGGGGCCAGAAGCGCGTAGGAGAAGGCATGAAGACGCGGATCCCGATAGGCCTTTCCCGCCATCCGCCAGGGGACGAGTGCGGCTTCGGGTGTGCGGGTCAAGGCGAACGTACCGATCCCGGCACCGGCTGCGGCGACGACAAGTGTCGAGCCTCCCGCGATTTTGAGAAATTTCCGCCGCTTGAGAGACATGAGGCTATCCTTTGGTTAGCTATCGAACTACTTAATTCGATATCTAATTATCAATGTCAAGCGACATGTTCGCCTGCCTCCCTAGGAGACTATGGGGTGTAGGTCTGGCCCTGGCTGCGGATGGTTTCGGCCTCGGGATGATCGACATGGACGAACCGGCAATCGCAATATTTACAAACCGTCTCGTCGCCTTTCTCGAGTGTCAGATATTCGACCGGATGACCGAGGTAATCATTGCCGCCATCGCATTTCGTATGCATGTGCGTGGTGATCACCACCAACCGGTCGTCGACCAGATAGAATTCGTCGTCGGGCATCCCGGTTTCCGTCGGGCCGGTTTCCATCAAGGCAACTTCCTCTAGACTAGCGCCGCCGTCACCGGCGACCATTCACCGCAAAGCCCCATCCACGGCGAAGCCACCCACCACAGAGGAGGTCCATGTTCAGCTCGGCACGGAACGACCCGAAGGCCCAGGACGATCTGCCAGCGAATGCCATCGAACTCAAGGGCTTGAGGAAAATCTACGCAGCCTCCAAGGACCAGCCGCCCAAGGAAGCGCTGAAGGGCATCAATCTAGTAGTGCCGCGGGGTTCGATATTCGGCCTGCTCGGGCCCAACGGCGCCGGCAAATCGACGCTGATCAACATGCTCGCCGGGCTCGTCGTCAAGACCTCGGGCGAGGCCCGGGTCATGGGCATCGACATCGACCGCAATCCGCGCCGCGGCCGGCGGGCGATCGGCGTCGTGCCACAGGAGCTCAATCTCGACGCCTTCTTCACGCCGCGCGAGGTGCTCGACATCCAGGCGGGGCTCTACGGCGTGCCGAAGCGTCAGCGCAAGACCATGGAGATCCTCGAAGCGGTCGGACTTGCCGACAAGGCCGACGCCTATGCGCGCTCGCTCTCAGGCGGCATGCGGCGCCGGCTCCTGGTCGCCAAGGCCCTGGTCCACCAGCCGCCGGTGGTCATCCTCGACGAGCCCACCGCAGGGGTCGATGTCGAGCTCCGCCGCTCGCTCTGGCGCTATATGCGTCAGCTCAACGACGAGGGTGTGACGGTGGTGCTGACCACCCATTATCTCGAGGAAGCAGAGCAGATGTGCGACCGAATCGCCATCATCGACGAGGGTGCTGTGGTCATCTCCGACGACAAGACCGCACTGCTGAGGCGCATGGACGAAAAGCGCATGGTCATCACCCTCGCCGAGCCTGTCACAGGTGAACTGTCGCCGGCGCTTTTGACCCTAGGGGCACGGCTCGAATCCGATGGCCGGATCGCGGTCGACTACCGGCCGAGCCGGGCCAAGGTCGGCGATATCCTCGATGCCATTCGCGAGAGCGGGCTCACCATCATCGATCTCGCCACCCATGAGGCCGATCTCGAGGAACTGTTCATGCGGCTGACCGGAGAGCCGATGGACGACGCCCCCGGCACCGCGGCGGCAGAATAGGCTTCACCAACCCCGGTCCATGCGCTAGAAACACGGTTCACGCGCGCGTAGCTCAGTGGATAGAGCGCTTGCCTCCGGAGCAAGAGGTCACAGGTTCGAATCCTGTCGTGCGCACCAAGCTCCGCCGCATGGACGTCAACCCCCGGACAGCGTTGGAACGGACCCATGGCTGGCCGCAAGGCGGTTATCCGTGGGCTGCTTGATGGCGATCCTTCGATCCGGTGGCAAGTTATGTGCGACCTCACCGATGAGTCCGAGGAGGTTGTCGCGGGCGAGCGGTCAGGGGTCGCTCTCGAAGGCTGGGTGCACGGCTCCTCGCCTTGCAGACGGCCGAGAGCCACTGGGCGACGACCAGGATCACGGCTGGATGACCACCACCGACGTCTTCGCGATGTTGAAAGATCTGGGCGCCGATCCGGCGGGCGATAAAGTTAGGGAATCGATCGGGCTCATGCAGGAGCGCATCACCTGGTGGCAACTCGACGGCGCCCTTTTTTCGACGGCGAGACCGGGGCCTGCATCAACGGCAGGATTCTGGCGGCGGGCGCTTATTTCGGCGGTACGGTCGACCGGCTGCTCGGGCGCCTGCGCGACGAGCAACTCAAGGACGGCGGCTGGAATTGCGAGGCGCCGCCGAGCAAACCATCCTCATTCCACTCGACGATTTGTGTGCTTGAGGGGCTCATCGAGTTCGAGCAGGCGCGGGGTGCCACGGCGGCGGTGACGGACGCCCGGGCTCGGGCCGAGAACTATCTTCTGGCGCGGCGCATGCTGCGGTCCCTTTCCTCCGGCGGGATCATCAATCGGCGCTGGACGCGTTTCTCGTTTCCGACCGTCTGGCAGTATGACGTGCTGCGCGGGCTGGACTATCTGTGAAGGGCCGGCGTCGAGCCCGACGCGCGGATGGCCGAGGCGGTCGCAGCGGTCGAGAAACGATGGCACCAGAACGGACGGTCCCGCTCAATCTCCTTCATCCCGACCGGACCCGGATTCCCTTCGAGTTGGAGGCCGAGATCGGCAAGGCCAGCCGCTGGAACACGCTGCGCGGCCTGCGCATGCTGGACTGGTTCGGGAACCGCGAATAAGGGCCGCCGGTCGCTGGCGCCTTACATCCACTCCGCCGCGGCTGCGAGCTGGCCGATCTCCTCGTCGTCGAGGGCGCGGTCGAAGACCAGGAACTCCTCGATCGTGCCGTCGAAGAAATCGCGCAGATTGTCGAGGCTGCCGACGCTGCTGGTGGCGGTACTGGCGCCCAGCGCCCAGGGCTCGTCATTGCCGTCGAGCCCGCCCTGATAGGCATTGGCGGCGACCGTTTCGCCATCGACGTAGAGCCTCGCACCCTGCGAGCCGCCGAAGCTGAAGGCTACATGCGTATGCTCGCCCTGGGCGATCACGCCCGAGGCCGATTTGAGCTCGTACGTGTTGGCTTCGTCCTGCAGCCGCAGGCGGACGCTGCTGCCTTCGAGCCATAATGAGACATGGCCGCCGTCGCCATAGCCCGAGGCGTCCATCGAGAACAGCCCCTGCCGCCAACCCAGTGTGTCGGCCTCGATCAGGAAGGCGAACGTGCCCTCGCTCAGCGCCAGATCGGGCAGGTCCGCACCGGTCACGGGCGCGCCGAGGAGGTCGAGGGTTTCCGGTAGCACGTGCTGGACCATGACGGCCGCACCATTCGGATTGGGATGAAAGGTGTCGCTTTCCAGAAGACTGAGATCGTCCAGGATGCCGTCGGTGAAGCGCGGTTCGAGCAGCACGTTCTTCGCGGCCGCGAGGCGATCGTAGACGGCATCGAACTGGAACTGATCGTCGGCGTCGGCCCACCCCTTATTGCCGACACGATAGGGATAGTAGGAGTCGGGCCGGGCTAGAAGGACCTCGGTGCCAAGGCCCTGATAGATGTCGATGATGGCACCGAGATCGCTCTCCATCGTCGCGAACGTATTGTAGCGAAGCGCATCGTTGATGCCGAGCATGACGAGCGCGTAGTCGGGAATCTCGGCCCCGGCCGTGTCAACATATTGTTGAAGCCGGGCGAGGCCGTCGCCCGCGTCATCGCCGCTCTTGGAAAAGGCGATGATCTCGACGTCGTAGCCCTGCGCATCGAGGGCGGCGTCGAGCCTGGCCGGAAAGGTGCGCCAGTCGACCGTAAAACTGTCGCCGAGGACCATCAGGGTCGGCGCGTCGCCGGCGAGATCGCCCGCATGCCAGTAATCGTCGATGCCGTCGAACCGCGCATCGCTGCCGCGGAACTGCCAATCGGCAATCGGCTCCGCCGTCTCCGCCGGAGGCGGGGGAGTTGGCGGAGGCGGCGGCGGTGGCGGTGGCGGTGGTGCCGGAGTCGGTGGGGGTGCGGGCGGCGGAGGAGGAGGTGCCGGAGGT
>JBGSYN010000108.1:0-1547 GCA_041750975.1 Geminicoccaceae bacterium
CTGGCCGCTTTCGCGCTTCGCGGTCTCGGTAATCGCTCATCGGCTCAATGGGAATAAAGCTGCCATTGAGACCTATGAATGCTGGCGTGAGGTTTGGGCTCGGCGGAGCGAGTGGCGGAACGGCTACCCGGCTTCGGATCAAAGCGCCTAGACATTGAGACTAGCGATTTACGATCGCAAAGCTGCGCTGCTCCTCCAATTCGATCGATGCCGCGTTCATGCTTTGGCGACGCCTTGAGCGGCAGGATTCGTCGGCCAATATTTTGCGCAAGTACTCGCCATAGGATGACTTGCCCATATCATCCGCCAGATATTCCATGGCACTCCCATCGATATAGCCGAGGCGGAACGCGATTTCCTCGATACACGCGATCTTGAGCCCCTGGCGATGCTCGATCGTGCGCACAAACTCCGCCGCCTGGAGCAGAGAATCGTGCGTGCCGGTATCGAGCCAGGCGAAACCGCGGCCGAGGATGTCGACCCTGAGGCTGCCTTCCTGGCGATAGAACTCCATGAGCGATGTGATCTCAAGCTCGCCGCGCATCGATGGCCGGATGGCGCGAGCGAGGGATGGTGCTCGATGATCGAAAAAATACAAGCCCGTGAGTGCCAGGTTGGAGCGGGGCGCTTGCGGCTTCTCCTCGATCGAGAGCACCCGGCCGGCCTCGTCGCATTCGACCACGCCATAGGCTCGCGGATCCGCGACTTCATAGCCGAACACGGTAGCACAATCTGCGTGCATGCTGGCGCGCGCCAGCACATCCACAAAACCGTGGCCGTAGAAAATATTGTCGCCGAGCACCATGATCGAGGGAGAGCCGGCTAGGAATTCCTCGGCGAGCAAATAGGCCTGCGCCAATCCATCCGGGGTCGGTTGCTCGATGAAGGTGAAGTTCAGACCCCATTGGCCGCCAATGCCGAGCAGGCGCTCGAAGGCCGGTCGGTCGAGAGGGGTGGTGATGATCGCGATCTCGCGGACGCCGGCGAGCATCAGCACGGAGAGCGGGTAATAGATCATCGGCTTGTCATAGAGCGGCAACAGCTGCTTGGAGGTACCCCGCGTTACCGGATAAAGCCTGGTCCCCGATCCACCGGCGAGGATTATGCCCTTACGCTGCAGCATGGGAGGCTCGAAGCGGCAGGTGTGCCGCCGCTATGGCGCGCAAGCCCTCCCGCCAATCCGGTGCTGCCAACCCGTAGACGGCTTCGATCTTACGGCAGTCGAGGGCCGAGTAGAGCGGCCTCTGGGCCGGAGCGCAGTACTCCTCGGTCGTGATCGGTTCGACCCTGGGTCTTCTGCCAGGCGGCAGGCAAGCTTCGAAAATTGCCTTGGCGAAATCGGCCCAGGATACCGATGGCCTGCCGCCATAGTGGAATGTACCTGAAACCGCGTCTCCCTGCTCGAGCCGGCGCGCGATCGCGAATACGGCTCGAGCCAGATCCCAGGCCGGTGTCGGGCCCGTCAACTGGTCGTGCACAATCCGCAACTCCGATCGCTCGCTGGCGAGGCGCAGCATTGTTGCAAGGAAACTCTTGCCCGTCATGCC
>JBGSYN010000109.1:0-18337 GCA_041750975.1 Geminicoccaceae bacterium
GCCCGGGCTGTAGCGGCCGTCCTTGGTCATCATTTCGATGATAAGGCGGCCGATGCCGGCTGCATCCGCAATGGCACTGCCGCTCATGCCTGAGAATATCAGGGAGGCGACAACGTTGACATGAGCGAGCCCGCCCCTGAATCGGCCGACGACGGCAAGGCAGAAATCCAGGAGCCGGTCGGAGATGGTGCCGGCATTCATGACGTTGGCAGCGAAGATGAAAAGCGGTACCGCCAGGATGACGAAGCTCTCGAAGAGGCTGTTCAGGACCTGCTCGGAAGCGAGGCCGACATCCTGACCGGTATAGAAGAGGTAGGCGAACCCCGCGATCAGCTTGGCGAAGGCGATCGGCAGGCCGGACGCGGCGACCAGCAGAAACACCGCCATCAGCAGGACGAATGGGAGCGTCATCGTGAAGGATGCAGAGGCTTAGAGCTCGGCGCGCCAGCCGGGGCCGAGCAGGCCCTTGAGGCGCAGCAGGGCCCGCAGAATCACGACGACCATAAAGACCAGAAAAATCGAATAGACGTAGTCGAAGCGGATCTGCAGCACCCAGGTCCGGTCGATCGCCATGAAGGTGATGAAATCGAAGGTGCCGGGCAGGCCGGCAATGAAGACCACCGCCAGCAACAGACTACCGAAGATCGCCAGAATGCGGCGGGAATGCTCGGGCACCCCCTCATAGATCAGGTTGAAGGCGATGTGATCGCGCTCGCGCAGCAGAAAGGCGCAGCACCAGAATGTCGTCCATAAATAGGCGATGAGGCAGAATTCGAGCGTCCAGGACAGGGGCGCGTTGAGCACGTAGCGAGTGAAAACCTGCAACAGAAAGGCGCCGAACATCGCGGCGAAAAGCAACGCCGCGACGGCTTCGGCGCCTTGTTTCGCCCGGACCCGGAGACGGCTCAGCAACCGGGTACGGTGTTCGCTTCCAAGGATTCGACCGCATTGACCCGGTCGAGCATGCCTTCTGGCCAATCCTGGCTGAACTCCGATTCAAGATAGGCCGCCTGGACCTCCGTTCGGAACGCCTCCACATCCGGCTCATAGACGTCGAGCCCGGCCTCCTTGAAGAACGCGATCAGGTCCTCCTCATCGAGGATGCGGTTGAGATTGTTGAAGCAGGCGGCGGCATTGGCGGCATAATCCACCAGCGTCTTTTCCCGGTCGGACATCGCCTCGTAGGCCGATGAAGCCAGACCCAGGAACACGACGTCGACCAGATGGCTGGTCAGGACGATTTGGTCCGTAACCTCGTAGAACTTGGCCGCACGGTCGGTCGGCAGCGGATTGTCCTGGCCATCGATGGTGCCGGTCTGGAGGGCCGTATAGACCTCGGGGAAGGCCAAGGGCGTCGGGCTGGCCCCAAGCGCCTCGCCGAGGAACTGCCAAGTGGGCGAGCCGGGCATGCGGAGCTTCACACCTTCCATGTCGGCGGGCGTCGTGATCTTCTTGTCGCCGCTGAGATTGATCTGACGGGTGCCGAGATAGAAGGGGGCCAGAAGCTCGATCCCCATCGCGTCTGAGACTTGCGCTCCGACCTCCTCGCCGATCTCACCGGTGAAGACTGCCCATTGGTGGGCCGGATCGCGGATCAGGTAGCCCGCGGTGAAGATCGAGAGTTCCGGGATTTGCTTCGAGATATCCTGCATCGACATCAGCGTCATTTCGAGATTGCCGCGCTGCATGGCGATAGGCTCGGTACCCTGCTTGAAGAGCGTCGCATTGGTGTGGATCTCGACATCGAACGTGCCGGGCGAGGAGCGGTCGAGCCAGTCCTCGAAGATATGAAGAGCCTGCGCATGCCAGTCGCTGTCGACGGCCGCGGTCGAAATCCGAAGTTTGATCGGCTCGTCCTGCGCCAGCGCCTCGTGGCCGGCGAGCGGAGCCAGCGCCAGCGCTGCAACCATACCTGCGCCAAGGACCAGGGTTTTCGTGCTCATCTTGCTTTCGCCTCCCAGCGATTCTTGGTTCGTTTCGCGACCGAGAATGCCAGAGTCGGACCGTTTTGCAAACCGGCTCCGTCGCGCGGTCGCTAGGGGCGACGGATCTTCGGGTCGTGACCCACCAAGCGGATGCGGACATCGGCCTTGGCTTCGTTGACCCGCAGCATCGAGGAGAAATCCTCATCGGCGTAGCCCGCCTCGATCGCGCGCTCGAGGGTCTGGAACACGGCACGGCCGATCGGTGCGTCGAGCCCGCATTGCTCGGCAACGCCGAGACCGAGCCGGACATCCTTGTGCGAGAGCGTGGTCTTGAAGCCGAGGCCGAAATCGCCCTTGAAGGCGCGCGCCGGCAGCATTTCCGTCAGGATGCCGCTCCTCGCCCCGGTCGAGCCGACCAGCTCGATGATCTTCTCGAGCGTCAGGCCCGAGGCCATGCCGAACGACAAGGCCTCGGAGAGCAGGGCCAGCGTCCCGCAGGCGATATAATTGTTGGTGAGCTTCATCGCATGGCCGGCGCCCAGGGGGCCGCAATGGGTGAAATCGGTGCCCATGCAGCGAAGGATCGGCATGGCGTCCTCGATATCCTTGTCGTCGCCACCCATCATGATGGCGAGCTTGCCCGCATAGGCGTGATCGACCGTGCGTCCGACCGGCGCGTCGACCATGCGGATGCCCCGCTTCGCCATCTCGGCCCCGATCTTGAGCGTTGTCGCCGGATCGACCGTGCTCATGTCGATATAAAGACCGCCCTCGGCCAAGCCTTCGATCACGCCGCCGGGACCCAGCGCTGCCTTCTCCATGTCGGGGGCGTCGGGGACCATGGTGATGACGACATCGCTTGCCCTAGCGACCTCGGCGGGCGTCGCCCTGCCTTGGGCACCGGCCTCGATCAGATCGGCAACGGCACTCTGGTTGAGATCGAAGACGCTCAAGGGAAAGCCGCCCTTCCTGATATTGAGCGCCATCGGCTTGCCGATCGTGCCGATCCCAACAAAGCCCACGCGTGTTGTCTGCTCGTCGTCCATCGCTGCCTCCTCGTGCTCGTTGGCGCCATGATTGGCGTCGCATCTCGAAGATGCAAGGGGCGGATGGTCAGGTTCGGGGCTGGGGCTCATCCGGCACGTGGAAACGTGGCTCGAGGTCTTTCTTGAAGAATGCCCTGGCGCCAAAGGAGCGAAGGGCACGATAGATCAGCCAGCGCCGCCACGCTGCAACGTTGGCTGCCTCCATCGCGCGCAGCATGACGAGATCGGCAAATTCACGATCGCGGACAACAGGTTCATGGCCGCCCTCGACATATTGCCAGGCGTTGTAGAGGAAGTCGTGGATGATCGCCGCCTCCAGATGCCGTCCGACACGCTCGACCAGCCATCGGAAAATCGGCGGGACCGACGCAAGATCGGTGAGCATCCCCGTCGGCACGGTGAGCTTCACGGCACGGTCGTCGACCCGCAACGACACCGTATAGTCCTGAAAAATGATATAGTCGGGATCCTCCATTCCCGGCATGCTGATGGCTTCCGCCTCCCGAAACAGTACGAGCCGGTCGATATAGCGGAAGTTGGCAAGCTCGGACCACTCCCCAGGGTAGGGATCCGGCAGCGCTACCGGCTTGTTACTAGACACCTGTTAGTTCAGATCTTGCGCCATATCCTCCAGGAATGTCTTGAAACCGTCATCATCGGTCGCCCTGGCGCGGCCCTGACCTTGCTCGGTGCAGCTCGATGTCTCCCAGCCGGCAACCTTCGCATCGAGGTCGACGGATTGCCATTTGGGGTGCCCGAAGGCTTGGAGTTCATCGAGCTCATCGCGCACCAGATCGGCGATTGCTCCGACATAGTCGCATTTTTCCCGATTCCTTTGATAGTTGTAGGTCACCAATACGGCTTTGACGGCAACGGTAGTGACGCCATCCTTGGCCCATCGATAGTTCGAAGCGTCCAGTACCTGGGGGCCGCCATAGATCTCGGAGATCACCTTGTTCTCGATGGGAACGAAGTGCAGGTCGTCGTCCGGCGCGATGTCGTCGACGAACAGCCTCACCGGTGCGCCGGCGACATAGATCATGGCGTCGATGTCGCCGCGCTTGAGGCCATCGAGCGCAGCAGCGCTATCGTCATTAACGATTTCCGCGGGCCGGACGCCTGTCAGGTCGAACAGTACGCCGGCGGTAACCGATGTACCGCTTCGCTCGCTGCCAATGGCGACGATCTTGCCGTCGAGGTCCTCGAACTGTTCGATTCCGGCGCCATTGCGCGCAACGATATGCACTTCCTCGCTGTAAAGCGGGAAGATCAGCTTGATCTTTTCCGCCATTCGCTGGGCCGTGTCGCTGCCTTCTCTGGACCTTATCCAGAATAGCACGTCATGCTGCACGATCCCCAGCTGGGCCTCCGGCGCCTTATACACCTGATACATGTTCTCCAATGACCCCCCGGATTCGAGAACTTCGAGCTGGAGACCGTTTTTGTCGGACAGATCGCTGATATCCTGCCCGATCGCGAAATAGGTGCCTTTCCTTTCACCGGTAGCGATGCCGAAGGGCTGCTCCGCGGCGTGGGCAACAGACGCAGCAGAAGCAACCGATAGAAGGAACGTGCCGGCCGTGGCTATCCATCTGATAGACTTCATTCCTAAACCCCTTCTCGGCTAATAGTCGAGTTCTCGTAAGAAATTTGCGAGCCCGTCATTCGGATGATCGATCGAACTTTCCGGCTTCGCGGGCGATTTCCCTCCGTTTTCGGGTTGGTCCATCTTCGGTTCGGTTGCCTCGGCACCATGCGAATTCCGCAACGCATCGAGAAAACCCGCAAACTGACTGTCATTGGCTGACGGCTTCGACGGCGCCTCGGGTCCGATTTCCGGAGCGGCGACCGATGGTGGCTCGGGTAACGGGAGGACGGGTTTCGTTTCGGCCGGAAGAAAGTCTTCGCCCATGGTCTTTTTGACCCAGGCTAGCGCCGTTGTGGACTTCACGGCGAAATTGAGGCCATCCAGCGCAAAACCGTCACGTCCTTGGCGAACGACGAAGGAGTTGACACCGACGATCTGCCCGGACGCATCGAGCAGCGGTCCGCCTGAATTGCCGGGATTGAGTGAGGTGTCGGTTTGGAAAAGATCGTAGCCGTCGACTTCTTCGAAATCCTCGAACGATCCGCTGATCCGGCCGGCGGTCATCGTCCAATCGGCACCGGAACCTGGATGGCCGATTGCGATCACATCCTCGCCAATATCGACATTGGCCAAATCGCTCAGCTTGAGTGTCGGCAGGCTGAACGGAGTGTCGATTTTCAATATTGCAAGATCGTACAAGACCGATCGCGCAATCATTGTCGCTTCATATGATTTCCCGAGGGACCGGCCTGCGTAAGCCTCCGAACTATCCGGTTTCAACGACACGACGATATGGTCGACGATGGCGCCTTCGTGCATGATCACATGGCTATTAGTGAGAATATAGCCGTCACTATTGACGATCGAGCCGGTGCCTATGCCCAGGATGGACGATGCACCGCCAGTGCCCGCGATATGAACGACCGCCGGTGCGGCGTCACGGTAGAGGTGCTTGGCATCCAGCGCCAATGCATCGTGCCGCATGCCAGTAAAGGCGATCAAGAAAAGCGAAACGCATAGCCCCGGTAACAATAACCTTCGTGGGTTGTTAGTCATTCTCATAAGCCCACTAATCGCAAGCCGACAAATGGCACCTTTGGTCGATTCAGCCTCATGTTATGCTCCTCCTTATTGGGATTTTACCACTCAGGAACATGAGATGCAAGACCAAGACAGAAATGTGGGCCGAATAGTGCGAACGAAGTCTATGCTATCTCTCGAAACAGCTGGCCCCCGACCTTGGATTCGGCTCAGTGCGTGTCGGCCCGGCGCAACGTCCCTGCACGCCGGAGGCGACGATATCGTAGATCGAGATCTGCAGTTTGCCCTCGCGTTGTGGCGCGAGCTTGTCGCCGCGAAAACTCGGTACCCAAATTGGCTGTTGCGTCGGGTTAGGCGTCAGTAACCCAGGTAAGCCTCGCCTCGGGCCCGGACCGCGACGAGGTCGGCAACGTGGGCTCTAATGGCGGTCGCATGAGAGGCTTAGGTCAATCGCTTTAATTGCAAATATAAACCATAAGATGCCCAACAAGAGGCATCCTATTCCCCAGACGTCAAACTATTGCTACCACGACTTTTGCTTTCGCCAGATGCAGAATTTTGTGGTACCAATCGATTTGGAGCTGGACTTTTTTAAACGTAAGCCAAAACAATAATCAGGCCAATGGATTGCTCATTATCCACTGATCAGGTCGTTGGAAATAACAATGAAGTCAGTTGAAAGAGCGCAATCGCCGGCAGTTAAAGAAACGAATCCATTGGGAGTCCGCGTCCGCAGTACAATGCGAAGACTTGCATGGCAAAATTCTATGACTATCGCTATTGCCACGAATGTTGTCAATTTTGCGCACTCATTAACCAGTATTACAAGGACCAAAAAGCCAAAAAGAAGTGCGGATATATCCAACAATATAGAGGACAGCCTATCTCGTTTGGAGCACTATCGAGGTAAATTCGGCCATATTAACGGCTCGTTCTGGGATGGCGCAATCGTTACTTGGGATATATTACTTGAGCGACAATCCGATTTAAACATCGATGGTGACATTATTGAAATCGGCGTCTTGAAAGGCAAATCGGCAACGCTGCTTGCCTTGCATGCCGCCGATGAAGAGACCTTCGTTCTTGTCGATCCCGCCATGCGCAACGAAGCAACATCCGCAGTGGCATCGGTCCACCCCACCAACAATGTCGTTATCAAGGAGTTTTCCCAGAACATTCGCCACCATCCGGCGCTGAAACCGAAGGGTTTTCGCTGGATCCACATTGATGGGGAACATTCCGGCCCCGCGGTTGTGAACGATCTCGAGATTGCAGCGAAGCTGCTCACGCCCCGTGGGATCATCTGTCTCGATGACTTCTTCACGCCGGCCTATCCGCAAATCACCGCAGCAACGTTTGCTTTTCTTGCGGACAATCCGCAATTGACGCTTTTTCTGGTCGGCTACAATAAAGGTTATATCTGCCACAGTAAAAGCTCTGCTGATTACCTCGCCTTTCTTCGCGATAATGCTGCGGCGAAATTTGCGAAGCGGCAATTTCCCGTAACATTATGGAAGTCGGCAGCACCGCCCGATTTGAACTGCTTCGGCGTAACGCCCAAGGTGCAGAATACGGTCATGAAGGGACCGGATTGGGCCCCCAACGAAATCCCGATTTAGCTCAGGCTCGCCTTCGCTAAACGACCTCTCGGAACAGCCGCCCCAGCCCTTGAATTGATCCACTGATGTCCCGGCTTGGCGAAGACACAGCTAAATCATTGGAACAGCGTCAAACCCCGCTGCCCATGTCCTGCTCTACCAACGCCTGCCGGCAAGCCTAGTGCCCAAGGCCGGCAAGCCCGCATCGCGAAGCCAGGCGCATACGGATCGAAACCGGTGTCCCATCGTGACCTGGGCGGTTTCGCCATCCTCGGGCTCGAAGCCTAGATCCTGGCGTAAATTGTCCAGATCCCAGCGCATGCCCGGATTGTTCGAGGTCAGGTTATAGACGCCGAAACGGACACTTTCATTATCGATGGCGGCCTCGAACGCGCGGCAAAGATCGCGGTCGCTTAGCCACATATTCTGGCCCCAACGACCGAACGGAACCCATGGACCATGCTTATTGTCATGGAGCCTCTGCGAGACACCGATACGAAAGGCGATGAAGGTCACGCCATAGCGCTCAGCGAACATCTTACCGACCCGTTCGCCAAAGAGCTTCGATGATCCGTAAGGGTTGATTGGCCATGGCGCCATTTCGCTCGTCAGCGGCTCCTTCCGAAATCGATAGCCGGCAACGACATAATTGGAACTCGCGAATACGACCCTCTTCACGCCATTCAGATGCGACGCCGCCATCACGTTGAGCATGAGATCAAGATTGAGCTGACGGATACGCGTCCAATTGGCCCAAGGGCTCGGATCCGCCGCCATATGCACGACCGTATCGACACCCTCGAACCTGCCTGCCCAACCTTCGTCGTAGAGGCTCAGATCCGCGGTCATGACCGCAGGATCGCGATCCGGATTGAGGCAAAGCAGCCGCAGCTCGTATTTGCCCGTGGTGCTCAGATACGCCCTTAGCTTCTTGCCGATATTGCCGGTCGCGCCGGTTATCAACACGGTCTTCATCGTGTTCGCCCCATCCCGATCCTAAGGTGCTGCCGATTGAGAATGCCTAGCCGGGTTCCCGCAGGCCGAGCAGCGTGGCCAGTTCGCTCTGATCGAACTGAGCCGTCTCCCGATGCAGAAAGCAGCGGGCGATCTGGCCTCGATCCGGGCGAAAGAACGGTGGGTCCTGCTCGCGGCACTGAAGCATCGCCGAGGGGCAACGGCCGACAAACGCACACCCTTCGGTTTGCTGATCCTGTTTGTCCTCCCGAAGAACGGGCTGGTTGCGGCCCCAAGCGACATCGAGGTCGGGCCAGGGAATGGAATCGACCAGAAGCCGCGTATAGGGATGTTCGGGTCGCTCGATCACATGCTCTGCCGGTCCGGCCTCGACGATCCGCCCACGGTAGAGGACCATGATGACGTCGGCAATATGATAGGCCGTCGTCAGATCGTGAGTGATGTAGATGATCGGGATGTTGAGGTCGTCGTTCAATGTTCTGAGGCTGCCCAGCACGAGTGCCCGCAGCGAGGCGTCGATCATCGATACCGGCTCGTCAGCCACCAGAAGACGCGGCTCCAGAAGAAGTGCTCGCGCCACCATCAGCCGTTGACGCTGACCGCCCGAGAGCTGGTGCGGAAACCGGCCGAGAGTATCGTCGGGATTGAGGCCGACCCGCTCGCAGGCCTGCTCCATGACCCGGCGCGCCTCCGCGCGCGAACGGGCGAGACCGAATAGGCGCAGGGGCTCGAGCAAGGCATGGTCGACTCGATAGAACGGGTTGTAGACGGCAAACGGATCCTGAAAGACCGCTTGAACCTCGCGCCGATAGGCTTTGCGACGGCGGCCCTTGAGCTCGTGCAGAGGTTCGCCGCGATAGCGGATCTCACCCATTGAGGGCTTTTGGAAACCAAGCAACAGCGAGGCCAGCGTCGTCTTGCCGCTGCCGCTTTCGCCGGCAACAGCAATCACCGGTGCGTGGCCGTCCTCGATCGAGAGACTCAGCGGCTCAAGGGCGAGCAGCGATCCATAATGCTTGCCGACACCTTCGAGTTCGATCAGGGGTTCGGTCACCCGAGTTCATCCTGGCGATGGCAGGCTGAGCGATGGCCGCCAAGAGATCCCAACAGGGTCGGGCGTTCGGCGCGGCAGCGCTCGATAGCCAAACGGCAACGGGGATGAAAGGCGCAGCCATGCGGAAGCAGGCGAAGCGACGGCGTCACCCCGGGAATGCCGGTAATCACACCGCGATTGCGCAACTTCGGGACGCTCTCGACCAATGCCCTGGTGTAGGGGTTACGCGAGCCCGTCAGCACATCGCGAATGCTACCGATCTCGAACAATCGGCCTGCATACATTACCGCGAGGCGATCGACGAACTGCGCCATCAGGCCGATGTCGTGGCCGATCAGGATCAAGGACGCACCGGTCTCGGCCTGTTGGCGTCCGAGCGTCTCCATGACATGGCGCTGGGTCACGACATCGAGCGCACTGGTCGGTTCGTCGGCGACGATGACCTTGGGACGAAGCAGCATGCCCATGGCGATGCAAACGCGCTGCTTCATGCCGCCAGAAAGTTCATGCGGATAGAGCTCGGTGACCCGGCTATCGAGATCGACGCCGGCTAGCGCTGCCGCTGCCGCCGCGTCCATGGCCCGTTGGTCGAGCCCGACTTCATGGTCGACGAGGACATTTTGGATCTGCCGCCCGATTGTCTGTACTGGATTGAGCGAGTTCATCGCCCCTTGCGGAATGTAGCTGATCGTCCGCAACCGGTGCCCGCGCATCGCCTTGGGCGATATGGTGAGAAGATCGAGCCCGCCGATGGTGGCGCTACCGCCGTCGCAGCGTCCGGGTGGCTGCAACATCTGAATCAGCGCCAGTGCCGTCGTCGTCTTGCCGGACCCCGATTCGCCGACAATACCGAGACGTTTGCCCGCCGGTATATCGAAGCTAATGCCGTCAACCGCGCGGACCGCGCCATCGTCGCTGTTGTAGCTGACCGTAAGATCTCGAACGCTGAGACCGTCGCTCATCCGTTCGATCGCCGCAAACGTGGATTGGCCATCTCATCGAGCCCGGCGGTGCACAAGAACAGGCCGACAAACAGAATGACCAGGACCGCAATGGGCTCGAGAATCCACCACCAGAGACCCAGCATGAAGGCGGATTCGTTCATCAGCCAGTAGATCGTCATGCCAAGGGTGGGCTCTGCAGGGGTGCCGAGCCCGAGAGCTTCAAGGCCGATGGAGGCGAGGATCGCCTGGGAGACCGCCATGACGAAGCTGGCACCGAGATAGGGCAGGAGATTGGGCATCATCTCGCGAAAGATAATCCGCCAGGTGCCTGCACCGTTCAACAGGGCCACTTTGACATAAGGCGCCTCGCGCATGACCAGCACCTGGGAGCGGATCTGCCGTGCCGGCTCGCGCCAGGCGAGCAGAGCGATGGTCACCGCCATCATTGTCGTGCTCATGCTACTTTGAATGGACGAGGCGATGACGACCAGAACCAGCAGGGTCGGCACGGTGATCAGGACATCGACGCAGACCCGGACGACATTGTCCACCCAGCCGCCATGATAAGCGGCAACGAACGCGACAACCGTGCCAATCGCTACCCCGAGAAGGCCGGCAACGATCCCGATCTTGAGGGTCAGGAGCGTACCGTAAACCAGAACGGCGAGCAGGTCGCGACCCTTGCCGTCGGTGCCGAACGGCCATTCGGCACTGGGTGGCACTGAAGCCGGTGCGGAGAGCGGAAAGGCACTGTCCCAGTCGACAAAAAGCCGACCGACCAGTGCGAAAACGAGGAGGGCCGCGATCATCGCGGTCCCGATAATCAGACTTGGATTGCGGGCGAGGTACGAGCCCCAACGGCCGAGCCCGCTTTGGGATCGGGGACGGGAGACGGCGGCAGACGCTAGGGGTACCCGATCGGCGGCAATCATCCCGCAACTCGTTCGTGGCGGACGCGCGGATCAAGCAATGGATAGATCAGATCCATGATTAGCATTGCAATCGCGATCGTGCAGATGAGGATGAAGACAATCCCATAGATGACGAAATAATCGAGATGCTGCACGGCACGGAACAATTGTTGGCCGACCCCTGGATAACCGAACACCAGTTCGACCAGGATCGAGCCTGTAACGACATGACCCAGCGAAAGCGCCAGCAAGGTAATCTGCGGCAGCATCGCGTTGCGCACACCATATTGCAGGAACCGGCGGCGGCTCTTGAGCCCGAGCGCGGTCGCGAATGTCATGTAGTCCTCACCCTGCACGGTCACCATCATGCCCCGCATCGCAAGCGCCCAGGT
Organism: Geminicoccaceae bacterium; assembly: GCA_041750975.1. Classification (GTDB taxonomy): domain Bacteria; phylum Pseudomonadota; class Alphaproteobacteria; order Geminicoccales; family Geminicoccaceae; genus JBGSYN01. Next base: position 11,475 of record JBGSYN010000109.1, read on the forward strand.
CCCGACCGTTGCCAGCAAGATGGAGAGTGCCGGCAGGATCGAGTGGTACAGGATCTCGAGAATGAAGGAGAGGCTCAAGCTCGGCAACGTCCTGATGCCCATGCCGCCGCTCAATGGAAACCAGTCGAGTTGATGAGCGAAGACATAGATCAGGACAAGCCCGATCAGGTAGAATGGAATTGCCGAAAAGATCATCAGGAGCGGGACCAGATAACGGAACATCGCCCAAGAGCCCTGCCAGACGGTGAGCGCGCCCAACACCGAGCCAATAACAAAACCGAGCAGCGTCGCCGTCGTCAAAAGTCCGATCGTCCAGGGCAGCGCTCCAGCGATCATGTCGATCGTTCGGGATGGGTAATAGGCGATCGAATAGCCGAGATCGAATGTCAGCATGTCGCCTAAATAGTTAAAATACTGGACCAAAAGGGGCTTATCGAGCCCGAACTTCGCGTTGTAGGCGGCGATCAGCGCATCAAGATTGCTAGCCGCGGCGCCATGCTCGACCTCCGATAACAGTTTGTCCTCGATCGGATTGCGCGGCGCCATTTTCGGCACGAAGAAATTGATGGTCGTCGCGATCCAGACGACAAGAAGCAACATCGCGAGGCGCCGTCCGATGAACCGGGCGACCGTCATCTGCATTGACTCCGGCAGGAGAATTAAGCGGCGGCGGGCGTTCGAGGTCCCGCCGCTGCTTCAATCGCTATCCCGCGACCTTCTGCAATCCATGGAGCACGAGTGGACCGGTCTCGTGCCAGAATGTAGGCGTCGCATAAGGATCTTCGGTGCTCGGCCAGTTGGTCCAATAGGTCTCGTTGAACGGAATACGGTGATAAAATTGCGAAATCGGTGCGGCCACGTGTTCGCTGTACCATATCGTCAGAGCCTGCTTGACCAGTGGCCGGACCGCGGGATCTGCCGGCGGCAGCGCCTCGATCTGATCGACGATGTCGCTGAACTCATGGTTCTGCCAGCGTGCCGGCCACAGCACGTTCTCGCCGACCGGCCGATACCAGCGCTGATGATAAAGGCGCAAGGTATGGTAGGGGTCGTTGACGGTTGCGCCATGGCCCCAAATCCACCAGGCGGCATCCCCATGATAGACGGCGTCGCGATAGCCGGGCCGGGCATTGGGCGCGACCTCGAAGCCGACGCGACGCAACTGTTCGGCGACCACCGGCCCGAGCGTACTCAATGAATTCGTATGATAGAGATCGCCACCCATCCGCTTGCCGTTGAGTGTCCAGACGCCGTCGCCGTCCTTGACAGCACCAGCCTCCTCCATCAACGCATCGGCCGCTTCGGTATCGTAGTCGATAACCCGGAACTCGACGATCTCGTCGGCCACGTCGGCGAAATTGGGCTCGAGAATAGGATAGCGCGGGAAGGGTACACCGCTTATTTCGGCCGCACCCTCATAGGCGTACTGGACCAGCTGCTCGCGATCCAAATAGAGACTGACCGCATGCCTGATGCGCGGGTCCTGCCATTGAGGATCGTCGTGATTGAAGAAGAGCGAGGTCGGCCACCAATCGATATTGCCGTACGGCGGCTCGAGGCCGGAGAAGGTGGTGATCTTGTCCCCATAGCGTTTGAGAAGATTCTTCATCACCGGCACATGAGCTTCGAGAATGGTGTCAACCTCGTCATTGACCAATAACTGCGCCGCCTGCTCATGAGTCGTGAACGGCACGAAAATCACCCGCTGCATCGCCGGCAGGTCAAAGACACCGAGCTCCGCACCCCACCAATCGTCACGGCGGTCGAGAATGATGCGCTCAGGGGTCATTTCGGCGATCGAGAACGCTCCGGTGCCGACCGGCCAATCCGGGTGGTTCGGATCCAATGCCGTGAAGGTGCTCAATTCCGAAGGATCGACCGTGCTGTAGACGTGCTCGGGCACGATATGCATGCCCTGGGTGAACCTCACGGTCAGATAGGTGAAGAACCAGCGAGGATCGGGGTGGGTCAGCTCGACCTTAACAGTATGATCGTCGACTCGGATGATATTCTTGATATCGCGGGCGAGCTCCGCTGCTTCGCTTTGGTCGCCCGGTCCCTCGCCATTGCGGCGCAGCATATCGAGCGTGTAGATCACGTCGTCGGCATTGAAGTCTTCGCCGTCACTCCATTTGACGCCTTCGCGCAAATGGACCGTGACCTCGGTGAAGTCGTCATTGTATTCGAAGCCCTCAGCGAGCCACGGAATCATTTTGTCATCGAGCACATTGTAATAATAGAGCGGCTCGAGAACATGGGCTATGCTTGAGCGCAGGTCGAGTCCGGGATGGTAAGGGTTGAAGTCGTTATATTGCGAGAAGGTCGGGGAGCCGCCCGAAGTCTGGCCGGTGGCGATAAAGGTGTCCTCGCGGGCGACTTCGTCGAGTGCGGTTGCCGGCCCACTCCAGGATAGGATGGCGCCGTACGCCAACGCCATTATTCCAAGCCGATACAAAAAACTTGCTTTCTCGGCGCGACCACGAATGATCATGGCTCACCCCCCCTGTTTGGTCTGTTATCGGTGACGCCTTTATCCACCGAAGTGCCCTTTGTCAATCGGATCAAGCGCCACTGTTCATTCGACAGTTTGAAACAAACGCCCCCATCCCTCGACACGGCCGGGTTCCGTGCCCGCTTGACGCAGAGCCGCCCAGACGCCCGTGGCGACGGTATCGTAGATGGGGATCTGTAGCTCGTCCTCGAGCTTCGGCACGATCCTCCCGCCGCGGAAATTGGTGCAGAAAACGGTAATCGCGTCCGGCCTGGCTTCGGCGACCTCGCGGCACATTTGGGCGATCGTCGCCTCGCCATGCTCGGCGAAGGAATAATTACCTCGATCGCCAAGATGCCGTTCCGCCACGCACTCAAAGCCCGCCGCCTTGTAATTGGCGATGATCGGTCGCTGAATCTCGTCGAGATAGGGTGTCACCAGGCCGAACGTCTTGACCCCGGTCTGCTCGAAGATCTCGTTCAGGGCCAGCACCGAGGTGCAAGCCTGGATGCCGGTGCGTTCGGTGATTGCGGCACAGAGTTCGCGATCGGCATCGAAGCCCATCCAGCCTGCCGAGGTGCCGTTCCAGCAGATCGTCTGGACCTTGGCATCGGCCAGGAGGTCGGCGGCTTGCAGCATGGGCTCTTCCGCGAATTGCCCGTCTTGCGTCTTCTCCTGCGAAATCTCGACCACGCGAAAGCGGCCGAAATGCGCCGTCGTGTCGTCGAGGCCATGCAGCATCGAGGCGGTCATCGGCTCGAGCACCGTGTTCGAGGATGGCGTCAGCATGCCCAAGCGATAGCGGGCGGCGGCGTTGTCGTGCATAGGGTGTCTCCCAAGGACGTCCGTCACCGAGACATGCAATCGCTTGCCGCAACGGTCAATCCATGCGGCACAGCGCTTGCTTGAGTTCGTTGGAGTTTTGACAACGGATAAAAGGAGGACCGGCGATGCGCGTGCTTATCGCAGCAGCAGCCCTGGCACTTTTGACGGGCACATCGAATGCCCAGACCATCGATCTGAAGGTTCTGGGGCAACCGATCGCGACGGGTCTCATCCAGAAGAACAAGGAACAGGTGTTCTTCGAGAACTTCGCCGAAAACACCGGGCTCGATGTGACGGTCGATTACAAACCACTGGACCAGACCGGCATCAAGGATGTCGAAGAGCTGAGAATACTCAAATCCGGTCTTTTCGACATCGTCTCGCTGCGCATGTCGCAGGTCAGCCGCGACGAGCCGACGATCCTGGGCCTCGATCTCGTCGGCCTCAATCCGACCTATGAGGAAGGCCGCAAGACGATGGCGGACTTCGGCGATGTTGTCGACGAGCGGCTACAGGCACAGTTCAACACCAAGCTCTTGGGGATCTGGCCGTTCGGCCCGCAGGTGCTGTTCTGCGAACCCGAGATCGCGAGCCTCGCCGATCTCGAGGGCAAAAAGGTCCGGGTCTACGACCAGAACCTTGCCAACTTCGTCTCGTCGGTCGGCGGCACGCCGGTACCGTTGGGCTTCACCGACGTCCATCAGTCGCTCTCACGCGGCGTCGTCGATTGCGCCATCACCGGCCCGAGCTCGGCCAATTCCGCGGGCTGGCCCGAAGTGACGACGCACGTCCTGCCGATCGCCTTCCAGATCGCGCTCAACGGCTACGGCATTAATCTCGACACCTGGAACGAGTTCAGTGCGGAGGACCAGGCTACGATCCAGGCCGCTTTCGACGGTCTGGTCGAGGACATCTGGACCTATTCGGAGGAACTGTTCGACGACGCCATGCGCTGCAATGTCGGCGAGGAGCCGTGCGAGACCGGCACTTCCTACAAACTCGTTGGCGTCCCGGTGACCGACGAGGATATCGCCCTGGTCCAGGGTGCCGTCCCGGAGCTCTCCTTCCCGACCTGGCAGGAAGTCTGCGACGCCTCCAACCCCTCCTGCTCCGAGGACTGGCTGGCCACGGTAGGGGCGCGCATCGGCATGTAGGCGCCGGCTCACGGCATGCGCATTTTCGTCCGGCTCGTCAGCTGGCTCTTCGGCTCCCTGCTGCTCGCTCTTGCGGTGTTCGTCTCGATCGAGACGATCTCCCGCAAGCTCTTCAACTTCTCGTTCCAGGGTGCCGATGAGCTCGGCGGTTATGTGTTGGCCGTCGGCTCGTCGCTGGCCTTCACGGTCGCCCTGATCGAGCGCGGCCATATCCGCATCGATCTGATCCACGACCGCTTGCCCAAGCGCGCCAAGGCTTGGCTCAACTGGCTCGCCGTGCTGTCGCTGGCGCTTTTGGGCCTGTTCTTTGCCATCTATTGCTATCCCGTCATTATCGACACCCTCGCCTATCGCAGCACGGCCGCCACCCCTTGGGCCACACCGCTAATCTATCCGCAGGCGGTCTGGTATGCCGGCCTCCTGACCTTCACGCTCGCCACCCTGATCGCCGCGGCGCGTGCCTCATGGCTCTTTTGGCGCGGGCATCACGCGCAACTCGACCAGGAGTTCGATCCCAAGGGTGCGCTCGATGAACTCAAGGAAGAACTCGCCGATCTCGGGCAACGTTAGCCGATGAGCGTCGTCACCATCTTCATCGCCTTCGTCCTCATGCTGGCCTTGATGCTGATCGGCATGCCGATTGCCGTCGTCATGGCGGCGACCGGCATTGTCGGCGGCGTGCTCGCCTTCGGCTGGCCCTTGGTCGACAGCATGGGCTCGGTGATCTGGGGCACGCAGAACGAGAACCTCCTGACCGCCATACCGCTCTTCATCCTGCTCGGCGAACTCCTGTTGCGGAGCGGTCTCGCCGACAAGATGTATGCCGCCCTCTCGGTCTGGCTCGGAAGGCTACCCGGCGGCCTTTTGCACACCAATATCGGCTGCTGCGCGCTTTTTGCCGCAACCTCCGGCTCATCGGTCGCCACGGCGGCGACGGTCGGCACGGTAGCACTTCCCAACCTCAACGCCCGGGGATATTCGAAACCGCAGGCGCTGGGCTCGCTCGCTGCGGGCGGGACGCTCGGCATCCTCATCCCGCCCTCTGTCAATCTCCTGATCTATGGCTCGCTCACCAACACCTCGATCGGCCAGCTCTTCATCGCCGGGATCGTTCCGGGCATTCTGCTGACCCTGCTCTTCATGGCTGTCATTGCGGCGATGAACATCAACAACCCCCATGCGATCGTCGAGGCCGAGGTCAGCCTCGATAGGAGGCTTCGGGCACTGGTCGATCTGATCCCGCCTCTGGTCATTTTCCTGATCGTCATGGGCAGCATCTATCTGGGCATCGCGACGCCCACCGAATCCGCGGCCCTCGGCGTCGTCACGGCGCTCGTCTTCGTCATCCGTGAGGGAAAGCTGAGCCTCTCATTCTTCGAGCGATGCTTCATCCAGACGGCGCGGACGACGGGCATGGTGCTCCTGATCGTCGTTGCCGCCTTCATGCTTAACGTGACACTCTCCCTGACCGGCGTCGCGCAGCTGATGACGGATTGGGTGGCCTCGCTGGGCCTTTCGGCAACCGGGCTGCTGCTTGCCCTCGTCATATTCTACCTGCTGCTCGGCATGTTCATGGACGTCCTCTCGATGCAGGTTCTGACCATACCCATCGCCGTGCCCGTGGTAATGGCAGCCGGGATCGATCCGATCTGGTTCGGCGTCTTCGTCGTTTTGATGTGCGAGCTCGGACTGATCACCCCGCCCGTTGGCATGAACCTCTACGTGGTCCAGGGCGTGCGGCCCGATGGCGGGGATTTCAGCGACGTCATTCGGGGTGCTATACCCTTTGCCCTGATGATGCTGTTGTGCACCGCCCTCCTCATCGCCTTTCCGGCACTGGCCCTCTGGCTGCCGCGGACGATGCTCGGATGAGCGAGCTCTGGACCCAATCGATCGGCGCGTTGCACGGCATGTTCCGCACGGGCGAGGCCTCCCCCGTCGACCTCCTGCAGTGTCATCTGGAGCGAACCGAACGGCTTGATCCCGAACTGAATACGCTGATCACGCCCAACCCCGAGGCCCGCGCCGCTGCCGAGGCGAGCGAAAGCCGCTACCGGGCGGGCACCCCCTTGAGCCCGCTCGACGGCATCACCTGCACGATCAAGGACAATATCCTGGTTCGCGATCTCCGCTGTACCTGGGGCAGTGCTATCTATGCCGATCACGTGCCGAGCATGGACGAGGTCCCGGTGGCGCGGCTTCGCGCAGCCGGTGCCGTCATTATGGGCAAGACCAACGTCCCCGAATTCACGATCGAGGGCTACACGGGCAACGCCACGTTCGGCGTCACCGGCAATGCCTGGAACCCGGCGCTGACGCCAGGCGGCTCGAGCGGCGGCGCTGTGTCGGGTGTCGCTGCAGGCCTTGCTTCCTTCGCGCTCGGCACCGATGGC
>JBGSYN010000110.1:0-2211 GCA_041750975.1 Geminicoccaceae bacterium
GTGCCGGTGCAGCCCGGCGAATTGCTGGAGCTTGGGTTCGCCAACAATAATTTCCATGTGTTCGGCCCGGACGAGCAGGTCATCCGACACGCCTGATCAAGTATCTGCTTGCCTTTTCAGAATGAAATGGCAATAAGCGAGAAGTCTCGAACCCAGAACGGAGAGGATCTGATGAAAGCCATTGTGATGTTCCCGGCTGGGCGCTTGAGGCTCCACCACCTCTAACGCAATTTGCGGCCGCGCCGGAGCGGCAGCCGCAACGGTCCCTCTCTCGACCAGTCATAGGCGAGTCAAGCGGCTCCCTCGGACCATTTCGCGTTCGGGGCTTGCCGCTCTTTCTTGATCTTACGACATTGAGAGAGCCATGACAGAGGCAGTTCTGGCGCTTGCCGATCTCGGCTGGGGCGCCTTTTACCAATCACAACTCGATTTGAGCGAACTCGAGACCTCCGGCCCCGTGCGGGTTTTGGCGGTTCATAGGGGCATGGTCGTTATTGCCGGCCCAAGCGGCATCGAACGCATCGCCACGACTTCATTCGAGACCTCAATCACCGTCGGTGACTGGTTGCTACTATCCCTCGAGGATCATCGCCCGGTGCGCGTCCTGGAGCGCCACAGCCTGTTCAAACGGCGGGCCGCCGGAACGGGCCGTGCGGTGCAGCTGATCGCGGCCAATGTCGACACGCTCTTCGTCGTGTCGTCCTGCAATCAGGATTTCAATATCGCCCGCCTGGAGCGCTACCTCGCCCTCGCCCGCGAAGCAGAGGTCAATCCGGTCGTGGTGTTGACCAAGGCCGATCAATGCGACGACAGCAACGACTATCGCCGGCAAGCCGAGGCGCTTCTGCCGGGACTGATGGTCGAGGTGGTTGATGCCCGTAACCCGTCCTCGGTGCAGTGCCTTGAAACCTGGTGCGCAGCCGGACAAACAGTTGCCCTTGTCGGTTCCTCGGGCGTCGGCAAGTCGACACTCACCAACACGCTGTTGGGCGAGAGTGCCATCCGCACGGCCGCGGTTACGCGCCGATGACGTTCGCGGCCGTCACACTACCACCGGACGGGCCCTCTATCGCCTCGCGGCCGGGGCCTGGCTGCTCGATACACCGGGCATGCGCGAGTTACAGCTGGTCGATGTCGAACAGGGCATCGATGCCGTCTTCGAGGATATCGTCGCCCTTGCCGAAGCCTGCCGGTTCAACGATTGCAGGCATGAGAGCGAACCCGGCTGCGCCGTCCAGGCAGCGATCGAAATCGGCGATCTCGACTCTGAGCGCCTGAAACGCTTCTGCAAACTCGCCAATGAAGAACGGATGAATCGCGAATCCATCGCCGAGCGCCGTGCCCGCCACCGCAACTTCGGCAAACAGGCCGCCGCGGCCCAGCGCGGCAAACGCGACCGAGAGGAATTCTAACGAGAATGGCGGCAGCCGGCACAGGCATCGCCGCTTGTATCGACAGTGAAATCGATATATACTTTTGATATATCTTTTAGGAACGAAGTAAAATGGATACTGCGAAGATTTTTTGGTCGGGACGGTCACAAGCGGTCCGACTACCGAAAGATTATCGGTTCGATTCAAGCGAAGTGCGTATCCGTCGACATGGCAGCGGCATAATTCTTGAGCCTATTGCACAAGACTGGGCGTGGCTCGATTCGATCATCGGACCGGTTGACGATGACTTTGTGAAGGCAGCTTCGCAACGGCTGGAAGAGCAGGAGCGCCCAGAGCTCGAATTCTTCGAGTGAAGTTTCTGCTCGATACCAACGCAGTGATCGCGATCTTGAAAGGCCATCAGGGGTTCCTACACCGCTTAAAACAATATCAGCCCGATGATTTTGGTATTCCGGCAATCGTGGCCCATGAACTGTATTTTGGGGCCTACAAAAGCCGACGTACGTACGAAAACCTGGCCAAGGTCGAAGGCTTGCAACTCGCAGTGCTGGAATTTGATCGGGAAGACGCACGCCGCGCCGGTGAAATACGAGCTCGGCTCTCGTCGTCTGGCATGGCGATTGGGCCCTATGACATACTGATCGCAGGGCAAACGATGGCACGTGGCCTGATACTCATCACTCACAACATCCGAGAATTCGAGCGGATCAACGGGTTACTTGTCGAAGATTGGGAGCGCTAAATGTTGTGGCCGAACGGCCTACCTGTAGCCCGTGGCATCTGCCGGCAGGCCCGCTTCCTGGACCTCGACGACATA
>JBGSYN010000111.1:0-1636 GCA_041750975.1 Geminicoccaceae bacterium
AGTGCTGGCGGTAACGGCGGCAAAAGGCATTCGCCTGCCTGACGCGGATATCAGGACAACCATCAAGCTGCATTGCTGGCGCAAGTTCTCCAGACCCTCGATGCTGCAGCACATCGAGGCGGGCAAACGAACCGAGATCGACGCACTGAATGGGGCTCTTGTCCGAGAAGGACAAAAACTCGGCATCGCCACGCCCTACAACCAAGCGGTCGTCGCCCTGCTCAAGGGCCGCGAGCAGGCTTCGACACGCGATCACCAGGACCGTGCACCCGACTATGAAGCCCTGGAAGCCGGTGCTCAAGGAACCGAACCTCCTCCGGTCTGAGCCCGTCGACCTTTTGGCTCGTGCAAAATTGCAGGAGCAGCCGGCGCAAACGCCGGACCCGGGTCCGGAATTTGTTATACTTGCCACGTTTGACGATCAATGTCTGCGGTAAATCGGCATGGCCAACCAAAAGCCAAGGAGCATCAGGATGTTGGGGCATGCACTATTGTGGAAATTCGGATGCGTCGCGGCCGACCGGGCCCGGGACACCAAGCGCAGCGGCACGACTTGGGACAAGCGGCACAGCCCGGCGGCACTTGCGAGCTTCGAGCGCCGCTGCGGCGACGGCCTCCACAAGCCTCGCTATCGGTTTGCGCCGGTCCTCAAATTCGACCGGCGGGGTCGATGAAGACACTTTCGGCATCATTCTGGCCCGGCGCCGTTGAGGGTGATTGTCTCGGGGCGGAATAGGCGCTAACCCCGTTCCAGGCGACAGGATCGGGGACAGCAGATGAAAATCACCGACGTTCAGGCTTGTGTCATCGGCCGGCATGAGCCGCATTCGGGCGGGGCCATCTGGACATTCGTTCGGATCTACACCGATGAGGGCGTCACCGGCACGGGAGAGTGCAATTCCGGCGGCCCGCCCTCTTCGGGCTTCGCCACGAAGGAAGCGATCCTCGCGATGAAGCCGCTGCTGGTCGGCGAGGATCCGACACGCACCGGTCCGCTCTACGAAAAGCTCAGGCGCTCGGGGCGGTATGGCGGGACCACCAATGCGCCGATCATCTTCGCCATTACCGGCATCGAGAACGCGCTCTACGATATTTCCGGCAAGGCCATGGGCGTTCCGGTCCACAAACTGCTCGGCGGCGCGTTCCGGAAGGATATCCGGCTTTATGCCGACTGCCATGCGGGCGAGACCGACGAGCCCTCGGCCTATGCCGAAAAGGCGCGGCAAGTGGTCGAGGAAGGCTTCAGCGCCATCAAGTTCGATGTCGACGGTACGGGAGTCGGCAGGCTCGATGCCACCAATTGGACGGTCGGTGCTAAGGAGATGTCGCACATCGTCAATCTCATTCAGACCACCCGCGAGGCGATCGGCTTCGAGATCGACCTCGCCATCGACTGCCACGGCCAGTTCGACCTGCCCTCCGCCATCACCCTTGCCAAAGCGATCGAGGATCAGCGCCTGTTATGGCTCGAGGAGCCGGTCCCGGCCGAAAACATCGAGGCAATGGCCCAGGTCAAGGCTTCCTCCAGCACGATCATCTGCACCGGCGAAAACCAGTACACCCGGTTCGAATTCCTCGACCTCTTGTCGCGCAAAGCGTGCGACATCATCATGCCCGATCTCGCCAAGGCCGGCGG
>JBGSYN010000112.1:0-5726 GCA_041750975.1 Geminicoccaceae bacterium
GCATCGATGTCGTCGCGGTTTCGGCCCGTGACCGCTACCGCGAACGCGGCCTCGACCTCGAGGGCGTCGCCTGGCACGGCGATGCGCGCGCCATGCTCGACGATCCGGAGATCGACGTCGTGTGCGAGCTGATCGGCGGCGAGGATGGCATCGCGCTCGACCTGATCTCGGGCGCATTGCAGCGCGGCAAAAGCGTCGTCACGGCCAACAAGGCGCTCCTCGCATATCACGGCGACAGCCTCGCCGCCCTCGCCGAACGCCACGATGCGGCCCTCGCCTTCGAGGCCGCTGTCGCCGGCGGAATCCCCATCGTCAAATCCCTGCGCGAGGGTCTCGCCGGCAATCGCATCAGCCGCGTCTCCGGCATCCTCAACGGCACCTGCAACTACATTCTGACCACCATGCGCGAGACCGGCCGCGGTTTCGATGACGTGCTGGCCGAAGCCCAAGCACTGGGCTACGCCGAGGCCGATCCGAGCTTCGATGTCGACGGCGTCGATGCCGCCCACAAGCTGGCGCTCCTGGCCTCGCTCGCCTTCGGCGGCAGGCCGCGCTTCGATGCAATCCATATCGAGGGCATCCGCCTCGTGACCCCGCTCGATTTCGCCTTCGCCGAGGAGTTCGGCTACCGCATCAAGCTCATCGCCACCGCCCGCCTGACCCCACACGGCCTCGAGCAGCGGGTGCACCCGGCGATGGTCAAGCGCGAAGCACCCCTGGGACAGGTCGAGGGCGTCTTCAATGCGGTCGTCACCGAAGGCAATTTCGTGGATGTCACGATGCATGAGGGCAGGGGTGCGGGTGCCGGACCCACGGCGTCCGCGGTCGTCGCCGATATTATGGATATCGCCCGCGGCCTCAGGCTACCGGTCTTCGGCATTCCGGCCAAGACCCTCGAGGATCATCCGATCGCCGCCATGAATGCCCATCGGGGCCGCTATTATTGCAGGCTTTCGGTCGTCGACCGGCCGGGCGTGCTGGCTGAAATCACCGCGGCATTGCGCGATCAGGAGGTCTCGATCGAAGGCCTGGTGCAGCGGGCACGGAACCCCGGCCAGCCGGTACCGATTGTGCTCACCAGCCATGACACCGAAGAGGCTGGCATGGTTGCCGCTTTGGCGCGTATCGAAGAGCTGGACGCGGTCGTCGAAACGCCTTGCATGATCCGCATCGAGCCATTCTGAGCCGACGCGGTGCCATTTTTCGGCTATGGTCGCGGGCACGACATAATGAGCGGGGTACGCCCTCGCGGCTGAGCGCAATGAGAGGCGACGGAAATGAGTGAGCACAAGGAATATCAGAGCACGGACCGCAATCTGGCGCTCGATAGCGTTCGGGTGACCGAGGCCGCAGCCCTCGCCGCCTCCCGCCTGATGGGACGCGGCGATGAAAAGGCGGCCGATCAAGCCGCCGTCGACGCCATGCGGCAGGCCCTCAACATCCTCGATATCGCGGGCGAGGTCGTTATCGGTGAGGGCGAGCGCGACGAGGCGCCCATGCTCTATATCGGCGAAAAGGTCGGCACCGGCATCGGCCCGGCCATGGATATCGCCCTCGATCCGCTGGAAGGCACCACCATCACCGCCAAGGGGGGCGCCAACGCGATCGCCTGCCTCGCCATGGCCCCCAGCGGCAAGTTCCTCAACGCCCCCGATACCTACATGAAAAAAATCGCCGTCGGCAGTGGCCTGCCGCAAGGCGTGATCAGGCTCGAAGACAGCCCCAAAGCCAATCTCGACCGGCTTGCCGAAGCCAAGAACCTCGCCATCGAAGACCTCGTCGTCTTGATCCTCGACCGGCCCCGCCACGAAAAGCTGATCGCCGATGTCCGCGCAACCGGCGCCCGCATCCGCCTCATCAGCGACGGCGATGTCGCGGGCGTTATCGCGACCTCAAGGCCCGGCACCGGCATCGACATCTATATGGGCATCGGCGGTGCGCCCGAAGGTGTGCTGGCCGCAGCGGCCCTTCGCTGCATCGGCGGTCAGTTCCAGGGCCAGCTGCATTTCCGCAATGACGAGGAGCGCAAACGTGCGACCCGCATGGGCGTCGACGATCTCGCCAAAATCTTCGACCTCGAGGAACTCGCCGGCGGTGACGTCACCTTCACCGCCACCGGCGTCACCGACGGCACCATGCTCAAAGGTGTCCGCCGGGTCGGCCAGCGCGTCTTCACCCAATCCATCGTCATGCGCTCCAAAAGCGGCACTGTCCGCCTGATCGAAGCCGAGCATCAGCTCCAACGCAAAGCGGAAATGCTACCGCATTTCAATTAGCGACAGGCGGAAGGGAAAGGGCGAAGGGGGACCGGCGATCCCCCTTGCGCGCATCCCCGGCGGAAGTCCCGCAAAGAGGAAATTGCGTATGTCACATGAATGGAAGTATAAATGGGGGCATGAAGGTATTGCTCAAAAAGTCTGTATCAGCCAGGGACCTCCCGCGAGCCTGGCAGGAGGAAGGGCGATTCTTGCCCGATGAACGGGTGTCCGTCTGGGTCGAACCGGACGATCCGGAGTTCGCCGCGGCAGTCACGCTCGACAATATCATGGACATTATTGGCCGTCGCGCCCAGGAGCGCGGGCTCACCGAGGAAAAGCTCGAATCCATTCTGAATGACTGATCGGGCGCGACTTGTCGTCGACACGAACGTTATCGTCAGTGCCTTGCTTTCCCCACATTCAGTCCCGCGCCAAGCGTTCGACAAAGCCCGCGAAGAAGGCACTGTCATTGCCTCGAGGGAGACCATCGCCGAACTCGTGAGGACGCTTCATAAACCCAAGCTGCAAAGCTACATCTCGCCAAGAGAACGGGAAGCATTTTTCGAGACATTGATCCTGGAACTTGATCTGATCATGCCCACGGAAAGGGTCTCAATGTGTCGTGACCCGCGCGATAACATGTTCCTGGAGCTTGCTTTTGCCGGATCTGCCAATTGGCTGATCACCGGCGATGCCGATCTCCTGGCGCTCGAATCCTTTGAGTGCACGAGGATCGTAAAACCATCTGTCTTCTTGACGATGCAGGCGTGATTCATGCCCTAGCTGTTCAGTCCCGTGATATCGACACCTGCGATGGATAAGGTTATGCCGTGAGTTGACTAGGTGCCGAGAAAACCGGGCGTCCGTCATAGGGGAAGCGCTAAGACTTGGCGTCACCATGCTCAAAGGCGTGCGCCGCGTCGGTTAGGGCGTCTTCACCCAATCCATCGTCATGCGTTCCAAAAGCGGCACCGTCCGCCTGATCGAAGCCGAGCATCAGCTCCAACGCAAAGCGGAAATGCTACCGCATTTCAATTAGGCCGGATGCAGGAGGGAAAGTACGAAGGGGGATTTAACGAAATCCCCCTTTCGAAACCCCCACGGCCTGTTTTAAACGGTGACCGGCGCCGCGGTCACTCGTCGATGTATTTCCAGGTGTCAGCGCCGTCCAATCGCCGAACCCGCGCCTCGCCTAGAACGTCGAGAGGTAAGAGGCGGGCGTTGATTCCCATGCGGTCGGCCTCTGGCGCGAACCCGGCCCAATGCGTGACGCAGCCGCAATCGCCGCACCGGTGGAAGGCCAGGGATCGGTCACCCCACGCATAAGTCTGCGTCGGCAGCTTCGCCGAAATCTCGACCTTGCCCGGCGGGAAATACGCCCAAAGCACGCCATACCGGCGGCAAATCGAACAATTGCAGTCCGTCACGTCGCCAAGCACGTCATCAACCCGGATCTCCACCGCCCCGCAATGGCATGAAGCAAGAAGCATGTCGGACTCCTCGAGAGATATCGTTGCAAGTCTGGCGGGATCGCCATCACCTTCGTTGCGCAATCTATCGCTTGAGATGGTAGGTTAAGGCACTCCGGATGAGCAGGCGCAACTCCTTGAGCGGCAGCGCTTCGCTGTCGTTGAAATGAACGGCGCGATTTCCTTCATAGACGAACCCGTCGGAAAACATGGTTCTGAAGTCCGCGAGGATCGTCGTCTGGCAATGGGTATAGAGCGCGAAACCGCTTTGCTTAGGCAGGCCGAGACGGATCGTTGCGCCGGACTTGGTTTCCGGTGTCAGATAAGCGGGTTGGCCCCATTTCAACGTTTCCTCCAGAGCCCCTACCTCAGGCAGCGTTTCCGCTGTTTCGAAGATCAAACGGCGCAGCGTCAAAAGACCGGTCCGCGCCGGTTCCGGAAACGACGCAAACCTGGCCTCGACATCAGAATCTTCGAAAGGTGGCCGAGCTTCCATCATGTTCTCAAACAACCGCTGTTGTCCGACCTTGAATAAAAACGTGAAAAAACTGGTGCGGGAGACTTATTCAGCGCTCGAATCAAGCCCCACACGCTGGTTCGACCCCAGCAGATCGACCGATAGCGCCTAGGCAGCTTCACTCAAAACACTGTCTGCCTCCGATTGCCACGCTACATCACATGATGAGGCAGCCCAGCTGCCATTGCTCATGAAAGCCTTGCCACGGTCCAGCGCATGGGACGAAACGGATATCATTGAAAGAACCTCGCGGCCCCATTTACCGGATAAGTGGAGAGATGGCGCATGGCGTGCTCAGGGCCTGCCGAACCGGAGCCCTCGCTCCGATGCCTGACTTCGGGCGGGGATGGCGCCGCCCGATCCCGGATATTGCCTCCACCGCAATGACCGGATATATTACGGGCAATAGTCTGGAGATCGACATGAGCGAGAGTTCGCAAAATCGCGCTGTCCGAAATTACCGCGCTCGTCTCAATGAGCGGGGATTGGCCCGTTTCGAGGTGCTCGGTGCCGCTTCGGATCGAGATCTCATCCGATCGTTGGCGCGTCGTCTTGCCGAAGACGGACCCGTGGCAGCTCAGCTTCGAGCGACCCTCAGCCGAGCCGTTTCGGACCGGCCGCCCCGCAAGGGAGGTATCCTCGAGGCATTCCGCCGCTCGCCGCTGGTCGGCGCCGATCTCGACTGTTCACGCGTTGAGGAGAGCGGCCGCAAGGTCGATTTGTGACGCGCTACCTTCTCGACACCAACATCATCAGCAATGTGACGAAACCCGTGCCGTCGGTCTTGCTGGTCGCATGGATGGCCGAACAAGCGGACGAAGATCTTTTCATCTCGTCGCTGACCGTCGCCGAAATTCGGCGCGGGTTGCTGGAAATGCCTGCCGGCAAAAAGCGTTCCCAATTGGAACTCTGGTTCAGGGGACCGGAAGGACCGCAAATCCTGTTTGCGCGGCGGATCCTCTCCTTCGACGAAGAGGCCGGCCTCATCTGGGCCCGGTTGATGGCGGACGGCAAAAAGCGAGGCCGGTCACGCAACGGCCTCGACATGATCGTCGCTGCGGTCGCGGTGGCCAATGACTGCATCGTGGCAACCGACAACGATAAGGATTTTCATGGTATCGAGATCTTCAACCCACTGCGAGAAGCCACCTGAATAACCCGCATGCCGGGATAAAGGCTCGAAATACCGGAGATGACGTCGATCATGCTTTTCTTGCATTGATAGGAAAATAGGCCTATAATCCTTTCAAGAAATAATGCGTTGAGACGGAAAGGGTATATTGATGGAAGTTCCTGTCACCGATCCAGCTGCCGCCGGTGCTTCAACCGACGACCGCCAGCCCAAGAAACGCGGCCCCAAGACACCCGAAGGCAAGGCGCGGTCGGCGATGAACGCCTTGAAGCACGGGTTTCGGGCGGAGAAGTTCCGGGTGTTGCCGGAGGAGTCGGTCGAGGAGTTCGTGGCGTTCGCGGCGGAGATCA
>JBGSYN010000113.1:0-22534 GCA_041750975.1 Geminicoccaceae bacterium
CCGCCGGCGAGGACGGGTTCACGGTGCTGCCCGGCGGGCTTGCCGGCTGTTTCGTCGGCGGCGATGCGCAGGCCCTCAGCGAGGCGACGGTCGTCAAGGATGTCTGGGTCCAGGCGCGCGATCCGGCCGGCACCGCTATCAGCCTTTTGACGACCCGGCTGCGGACGGCGCATCTGCGGCGGACCGGCCGCGATCTGCCGAGCCGGGCGGCGGACAATCTCTTCTGGCTCGGGCGTTATGCGGAACGCGCCGAGACGACGCTGCGGATCCTCCGCGCGGTGATCAGCCGGCTGCTCGACGCCACCCGGCACGACCGCGATCCGAAACTCCTGAGCCGGCTGCTGTCGCTCCATCTGCGCGGCAAGATCCATGACCTCGGCGAGCAGGGGCATGCCTATTCCTGGTTTCATCATGCGGTGGTGCTGCTCGCCACCGATCCCCGCGAGCCTTACGGCCTGCGCGAATCGCTCGAAGCCATACTCAGAACGGCGAGCCGGGCGCGGGCCTATCTGAGCCAGGACGGCTGGCGGGTGATCACCGCACTCTGCACCGACGGCCGCTGGCGCGAGTTGCAGCAGCCGCGCATGATCGTGCCGCTGGCGCGGATGGTCGACGACGCGCTCAGGAGCCTTTCCGCCCTCTCCGGCTCGGCCGCGGAGAACATGACCCGCAATTATGGCTGGCGCTTTCTCGAGCTCGGCAAGAGGCTGGAACGGGGCCTCGAAGTGACGCGCATGGTCGGCAGCCTGACCAGCAGCGATTCCACCGAAGACCCCGCATCCCTGCGCGCGCTGCTCGATCTCTGCGACAGCTTTGCGACCTATCGTTCGCGCTACCTGATGACGCCGGTGACCGCACCGGTGCTTGATCTTTTGATCCTGGACGAGACCAACCCCCGAGCGCTCGCCTATCAACTGGTGGCGGTTGAAGAGATCCTCGGCACGCTGGACCGGACGGGGCCTTACCGCTCGACCGAACATCGCCTGATCCTGTCGCTCCTGACGACGGTCCGCCTGATCGATGCCGACAAGCTGGCGCATCGTCCCGGAACGGGCATTGGAGGGGACGGGCCGCTCGACGAACTGCTCGAGCGGTGCAGCGCCGATCTGCGGGAGGCCTCGACCCTCATCGCGCGCAAATATTTCGTGCATGCGGAAAAGCCGGTCGCGACCATGGCGATGGCGAAAATGGACATCCACCTCCCCGAGTCGAGCGCATGACCCAGAAGCACTTGCCCGAAGCGAGCGCATGAGGCTCAAGGTCAGCCATCTGACGAGTTATCATTATGCGAGTGCGGTCTCATTCTCGCAGCATGTGTTACGGCTCGAGCCGAGGCCCTCGGTGCGTCAAGACGTTCACCATTATGCGCTGACGGTCGAGCCGTCGCCGACGCGATTATCGAACCAGAGCGATTTCTTCGGCAACAGCGTCAACCTGATGACGCTCTCCGAGCCGCATGAGGCGCTGCGCGTGCAGGCTACGAGCGAGGTCGAAACCAGGGCCGCATCCATGCCGGCGGACGAGTCGTCTGAGCCCTGGGAATTCATTCGCGACCGCTGCCAGGCGGTCGAGACGGATTTCGCCTTCGAGGCCAGCCGCTATTGCTACGCTTCCCGCCGCACCCGGGCCAATGACGCAATCGAGCATTATGCCCGGCAGAGCTTTCCGGCCGGCCGGCCGGCGCTCGAGGCGGCGGTCGAATTGAGCCACCGCATCCACACCGATTTTGCCTATGCCCCGGGTGCGACGACGGCATCGACGTCTGTGAGCGAGGCCTTCGCCAAACGCCAGGGCGTCTGTCAGGATTTCACCCATGTCATGCTTGCAGGGCTGCGGGCGTTGCATCTGCCGGGCCGCTATGTCAGCGGCTATCTGCTGACCCGGCCGCCGAAGGGGGCACCGCGGCTGGTCGGTGCTGATGCGAGCCATGCCTGGGTCTCGGTCTGGCTGTCGGAACTGGGCTGGGTCGATATCGATCCGACCAACGATCTCCTGCCCGGCGAAAAGCATGTGGCGGTCGCCTGGGGCCGCGATTTCAGCGATGTCAGCCCGATGGCGGGCGTGGTGATCGGCGGCGGCGAGCATCAGCTCGACGTCGCGGTCGACGTGGCGCCGATCGAGGCGATGGGGGCTAGTCCGCTCTAGCCTCGTCCCCGGGCTCGACGATGACGCCTTCGTCCAGCAAGGCGCTGATTTCGCTATCGCCGTAGCCCGCTTCTTTGAGGATTTCGACATTGTGTTCGGCAAGGCGCGGCGGCGGTCGACGGACCGAAGCCGGTGTGCGGTGCATGTTGATCGCGTGCCCGAAGCCTTTGTAGCCGTCGATTTCCTCGATCATCTCGCGGCTTGCCGTATGCGGGTGAGCGAAAACTTCGTCCATAGTGAGGACCGGCCCGGCCGGCACGCCGCGGCGCAACAGCTCGTCGCAGAGTTTCTGACCGTCATGCGCCAGCAGGCGCGGCTCGAGTGCGGTGCGTAGCATATCGCGATTATTGTTGCGGTCGCGGGTCGAGACGAAGCGCGGATCGGTGGCGAGTTCGGGGCAATCGAGGGTCTCGCAGAGCTTCGCGAACTGCCGGTCATTGCCGCAGGCGATGAAGATCTCGCCGGTATTCGTCGGATACTTGTCGTATGGCGCGATGTTGGGATGGGCACTGCCGATGAGTTTGGGGTTCTGGCCCGTGAGAAAATAGTTGGCGGCGTGCGGATGGAGCAGTGCGATGCCGCTCTCATAGAGGCTGAGATCCAGCATCTGGCCCAAGCCCGAGCGCTCCCGCTCATAGAGCGCCATCAAGATGCCGTTGGCCGCCATCAGGCCCGTGCCGATATCGACCAAGGGAATACCGAGCCGCATGGGGCCGCTGGCTTCGCTGCCATTGATGCTCATCAGTCCCGAATAGGCCTGGACCGCGGCGTCGTAGCCGGGCAGGCCGCCGAGCGGACCGTTCGGGCCGAAGCCGCTGATGCGGCAATAGACGAGACGCGGAAAACGCGGCTTGAGAACGTCGTCATAACCGAGGCCCCATTTCTCGAGCGTGCCGATCTTGAGGTTCTCGATCAGCACGTCGGCGTCCTCGAGCAATCGGAAGAGCACCTCCCGGCCCAGGGGCTTCTTCAGGTCGAGCGTCATGCCGCGCTTGTTGCGGTTGATGCCGATGAAATAGGAGGACATCTCGTTCTTGAAGGGCGGTCCCCAGGCCCTGACCTCATCGCCCGAGGGCGGTTCGATCTTGACGATGTCGGCGCCGTGGTCGCCCAGGAGCTGCGTGCAATAGGGCCCGCCCAGAACGCGGGTGAGATCGATTACCGTGAGACCGTCCAGGGCTCCTTTGGTCGCGGTCATGCCAGCTCCGGTTGCGCGAAGGCGTGCCGGGCGAAGGCGGGATAGGATTCTTCAAGCCTCCCGGCGATCCGGTCGCGCAGCAGGCTCAGGCGGCTGGGCTCGGGCAGTGAAGTAATTTTTACTTGAGGTGGCAAATGCATTTCGAATCCCGTCCTGTCCAACACTTCCTCGACACTATGGCCGGGATGGACGCTGTCGAGACTGAAGCGATGCCGTATTCGGTCAAATCGCATGATCGCGAGATTGGTAACCAGGACTTCCGGGCCGCCCGGGCGGTGGATTTCGGGCGGGCTCCAGCCGGGAGCGCTGATGAAATCGACCTTCGGCACGAGGGTCCGACGGTCATGATCGGCCCGGAATAGGATGACGCGAGGAATGGTGAAATAGAGATAGGCCGACCCGAACGAGCCCGGGAACCGGCGCTGTACGGTCGGATAATCGCCCGTGCCGACGAGGTTGATGTTGGCTTCGCCGTCGATCTGAACGCCGCCCAGGAAAAAGACGTCGATGCGGCCCTCGCCGGCGCAGTCGAAGAGCTCGACGCCGCCATCGGTGAAGCGGTTGTGACGTCTCGAATGGAGGATCGTCACATCCATGCGCGACGACGCTTCGGCCTGGGCCAGAAGCGAGGCTGCCGCAGGAATGGGCGAGGCGGCCCCGACCGCCACATGACGCACCGGCCCGATCAGGTCGGCGAGCGTGCAAATAAGGAATTCATCCGGTGTAAGTTTCATGCGGGAACCGCCGCTGCCTCGAAAACAAAACGATCGAGGTAGGTCAAGAGGCCCTCGGGAGACTTCGAGGCCTCGACATAAGATTGCATGTGGGGAAGATCGGGTGGGTAGAGGTCGGAGAGGCCATGCGGCCAGGCGCCATGTTCGGCTACGGCGACAGCGTCGATATAGAACCCGGCGAGTGCGCCTGCCGCAGTGGATTCCTGCTCGAAAAAGCTGCCGGGCCGGATTCTTTCGACCGTGACCAAGGTTCGCTTCGAGGCCCGAGCCATCAGTGCAAGCTCTCGTCGGCGGCCGATCCAGATATTGCCTTCCTCGTCGGCGGCAGGCGCATGGAATATGGCGATATCGGGCTTGATCGCGGGCAGGATGACAATCGGATCGGGCCCGGTCGCAAGCGGATTTTGAATTATCTGCCAGTCGTAGCGGTATCGTTGGACGTCGCTGCCGATGAGCCCCCGCAACGGCATGAAGGGAATGCCTTTTTCAGCGGCTTCCAAGCCGGCGTGGACCGCGGGGCAGGTCGTGTCACGGATGACGATCTCACCGCGTTCGACGGCACGGCCGAAGCAGCGGGCACGACCGAGTTCGCCCATGGTGACGGCCGAGGTCTCGATCGACGCCACACAGCCGGCGCCGATCAGGAGGTCGGCCTGCATGCCGGAGGTCGGCACGCACAACAGTCGCAGACCGCGATTTCGCTGGCGGATGATGGCGCGCGTCAGAGCCATGGCAACGCCGCCATAATCGGCGGGGATGGCAAGGAGACTGCCCGGTGCGATGCGTCCTGCGAGATCGTCGAGGGTGGCGGCTTCGATCACTTGGGGCGGCTCGCCTTCAATGAGAATGACAGCGGCAACCAGGGTTTGTCCGGCCATTGGTACATGCCGTCCTTGTCCTTTTTCAGAACCTCGAACATGCGCCAGGGCACGGCATCGTGCTCATGCAGCCAATCGAGAATGAGGCCCGCATCGATGAGGCTGGTGACAACATCGCTCAGCGGATGAATCCACTCGCAGGTGACAGAGTTCTCGATCTTGGCGGCGCTGTCCGCATAGTCGCGTTCGTTATTAGTGCGCAGGGCCTCTCTCGCAAGATAGGGTGCGAAATAGCCGGGCATGCCATTCGGCAGCTTGTTCTCATCATCGAAAACATAGGCCGTCGGATGGCCCTCAAGCAGGTAGAGAAAACCGCCCGGCTTGAGGAACCCCGCAATGATTTCGCCCCATCGGCGCAGATCCGGTAGCCAGACGATTGTCCCCCATGTGACGTAAACTCGATCGAACGCGTGGGGGCGGGGGATGGCTTCATTCGCTGCATAGAGATCCGCTTCAACAAAGCCGCAACGATCGCTCAGACCGAGTTCGCCGGCAATTCTGCGAGCCGCTTCGATCGCAGGTGCTGAAAAATCCAGGCCGGTGACCTTGGCGCCGTGTTGCGCCAGCGTCAGGCTGTCGCGGCCAAAATGGCATTGCAGGTGCAGGATCTCGAGGCCTTCGACGGGGCCTAGCTCGGCTTCCTCGATCGAGTGCAGCTTGCTGCTGCCGGCCCGCAAGGCGTCGAGACTATAGCTCTCCGCTTTCAGGTGGATGTCGACACGTTCATCCCAGTTCGCACGATTGAGGCTGCGCCAGGTATCGATTTCCGTCATCTTGAGGCTCGCCATCGAAAGGGAGATTCCATGCGCTTCTTCAGCACCCGACCACAGCTGATGGGCTGGGCAGTCGCCGGCGGAATTTTCGGGTTTTGTCTACAACAACTCTATTCGGGTCCGTTCAGCAAGGCCATTCACGGGACGTCGACCAGCCCGGTACTGTTTCTGAAGAACATCATCGGCGTCGACAGCGGCCTCCTGCCCGGCATTGCGTACGGCATCCTGACGATCCTCTGTTATCCGGTCGCCTATGCCTGGGTGTTGAGGCCGTTTTTCAAGACTTATTGGATCGTTCCGAGCAGCTGTCTCGGGCTGGCAAGCTGGTTCTTCATTTGCGGGATCGTCGCTCCCCTGGGCGGCAGTCCCTTCATGCTGAATTGGGGGCCGGTAGCCATGTCTCTCTTGATCGGACACCTTTTGATGGGTTTGGGTGTCGGCGTGCTGGCCGAGCGCGGCTTCGTAGCGCTCCAAGAACCGGTGCATCTCTAGCGCTTTTTGCCTAGGCTGAACGGTGTGTATTTCTGGAGGAGCGGCTCATGAATGTCTTGGAACGGCCCAATTACACGATCGAGACCGCCTACCGGCAGAAGACGCCGGGCTCGGCGCGGCTCGCCGACGCGGCAAGCAGCCTTTTTCCCAGCGGCGTGACTCACGACGGCCGGCATCTCAAGCCCTATGGCGTCTATATCGAGCGTGCCGACAAGGCCCATAAATGGGACGTCGATGGCAATCGCTACATCGATTATTATGGCGGCCATGGGGCGCTTATTCTCGGGCATAATCACCCCGCGGTGGCAGCGGCAACCCAGAATGCATTGACGCAAGGCACCCACTTCGCCGCCGGTCACGCTTATGAGATCCGCTGGGGCGAACTCGTCAGGCAGCTGATCCCGAGCGCCGAGCGGGTCCGCTTCATGTCATCGGGCACCGAGGCCTCGATGATGGCCGTGCGGATGGCGCGGGCCCATAGCGGCAAGACCAAGATCCTCCGCTTCCGCACGCATTTTCATGGCTGGCACGATCACCTGACCGCGGGCTGGGTCAATCATTTCGACGGCACAGCACCGAACGGCGTGCTGGAGCAGGTCGCCTCGGCGTCGGTCATGGTCGACCCGAATGACATCGACGCCATGCGGTCCTATCTCGAGACCGATCCGGATATCGCAGCCGTCATTCTGGAGCCGACCGGTGCTACTTTCGGACAGATTCCAACTCGCGACGGCTTTCTTGAGACCTTGCGTGAGGTCACCGCGAAAACCGATACCCTGTTAATTTTCGATGAGGTTGTGACGGGATTTCGGGTCAGTCCCGGCGGTGCTCAGGCGCATTACCGGATCACGCCGGATGTGACGATCCTCGCCAAGATTCTCGCAGGTGGAATGTCAGGTGGTGCCGTTGCGGGGCGCCGGGACATTCTGGATCTGGTGGATTTCGAGGCGGCATCGGCGCGGGGTTTCGAGAAAATCGGGCATCCCGGCACCTTCAACGCCAATCCGGTCAGTGCCGCCGCAGGGGTCGCTGCACTTGAAGTGGTTTCGGATGGCGAGCCGCACCGTATCGCCAATGCGCGGGCGGCCCAACTGCGCCAGGGCTTCAATCACGCCTTGGCCGAGCTTGGGGTAGCTTGGGCGGCTTATGGTGAATTCTCAGGCGTTCATCTCTTCACCAATGTCCGTGGCCGCAAGCTCGACCCATGGGCATTCGATCCGTTCGATATCCCGTTCATGGAACTCAAGGATCGCCAGCCCGGTCTCGTCCATCGGGTTCGCGTGGCGATGCTGCTCAACGGCATCGACCTCACGGCCTGGCCCGGCGGGCTGGTCTCGGCTGCACACACCGAGGAGGACATCGAGGCGACGATCGAGGCGTTCCGCGAGGCGATAAGCCTGTTGCAGCGGGAAGGGTCGATTTGACAATCAAGCGTGTCACCGTGCGTCGCATCGAACGGGAGATGGCGGGCGGGCTCTTCAATCCCCGAATGCGCTGGACCCGCAAGCAGATGGTGCTGGTCTTCGTCGAGGACGAGACCGGGCGGATCGGCGTCGGCGAGGCCTGGACCAGCGGCGGCAGTCCATCGGCACTCGAAGCCTTAATCCGGGACGATTTGGCGCCGTTGGTTATTGGTGCCGAGTGTTTCGAGTTGCCGCGTCTGGCCGATCAAGTCTTCAAATCGACCGAGATGTCGGCACGGTCGGGGATCGTCGCCGCCGGCTGGAGCGCGGTCGATTGCGCCATTCACGATGTCTGGGCCCGTCAGCTGGGCGTGCCGTTATGGCAGCTGCTCGGTAAAGCACACGACGCTATTCCCGCTTATGCGAGTGCCGGGCTCTATGGCGCGGGCAAGACCATCGAGGATCTGGCGAACGAGGTGCGCGGCTATGTCGAAGCGGGCTTTCGCGGGGTAAAGATCAAGGTGGGCGGCGCTCCCTTGAAGGAAGATATCGCCCGTATCGAAGCGGTGCGCGAGGCGATCGGTCCCGACACGGAATTGATGATCGACGCGCTCTATAATCTCGATGTCGCCCAGGCCTTGGCTCTGGCGCGTGCGGCTGAGCCCTTCGGCATCCACTTTCTCGAAGCGCCGGTTTCACCCTATGACGTCGAGGGACAGGCGGCTGTGGCGGCTGTGGCGGCTCGCGTGCCGATGCCGATCTGTGGCAACGAGCATCAATGCTGGGCGACAAATTTCAAACGGCTGATCGAGGCTCGTGCCGTGCACTTCGTGCAGTTCGATCTGGCCTTATGCGGCGGGATACGCGAGGGCCGGCGTATTGCCGATTTCGCGGATTTGCACCATCTGCCGGTTACGATGCACGCATCGTCGACCTCGATCCTGTTCGCCACGAGCCTTCACTTTGCCGTGTCATGTCCGAACGCCGTATCGATCGAATATCACATGGTGCATCAATGGCTTTGGAATGTGGCGCCAGAAGGGGCTTTCACGCTGCACAACGGGTGCGTTGCACCGCCGCCGGGACCCGGCATCGGCATTGCGATAACGCCGGACGACATCTGATAATCCATCAGGGAGGATAGTGTGAGAAGATTCCATGCGGTCGGCTTGATGCTGATGAGCTTCTCGGCAGTCGCCGCCGATATGCCGGAGGCGCTGCCGGGCTGGGCGGTGCATCGTACCGGTGACGATTATGCGACGCTGGTCGAGAAGACCGAAGCCGCGGTAGGTGAGAGTGCCCTCGGTGTGGTGTTCAAGGCGAGCCCGACCGCGGCTGCGAAAAACATCGGCGTCGAGTTGCCGGGCAATATGGTGATCGGCGTCTATGGACCGCAATTTGCGGTGCGGAGCCTGCAGGCGAGCGTACCGGCGCAAGTCGAACCACCGCTTCGCCTTTATGTGACGGAGAACGACGACGGCACCGCCACTCTATCCTATAAACTGCCGACAGTAGTGTTTTCAGCCTATCCGGACGGCGGGCCGGAACTGGCGGCTCTGGCCACGGAGCTTGACGCCATTCTCGCGGAGATTGCGGAGAATGCCGTCAGCCCCTGACGATCTGCCGCGTCGGCCCCCGGTCTGCTTCACAACTCGGCCCGCCTAGGCCCGAGCGGGGAAGAGCAGAGGCATCAAACCTTCGGCACTACGCTGCTCGCGAATTGGCGTATGGCCGCCAAAGCGTTCGAAATCGGTGTCCAATTCGACGCCGTTGAGCAGCGGCTGGAAGAACCAGCGGCCGGTCTCGGCCTCTGCCAATTCCGGCGTATAGCCGATATCGGCGAGCAGGCGCTCGGAGCGAAGACGCTCCAGGGCTGTGCGGGTCTCCGTGCGGGCGCGCCATGTGCGCACCGCATTCGTCACGATCATTGCGAACGACATATTGTCACTCCTTCGAAATATGATCGGCCCGTGCAAGAGAGATTCTGAATGCATTCAGTACCGGCCATAACGCGGATGTAGTTCTTCCTTCTTGATCGATCAAGAAGAATAAGGTTGTGTTTTCTGCATAGCTGCGGCTTCGTAGACGCATGAACATGGAGGTTGGCCAAACAAGTGCCGGTCGAGGCATGGCTGCGGCGAACGGGCGGAGCCGCTCGATCACTCTTGCGGATCTGGCCAAGGCGGCCGGAGTGTCGCGGACAACGGCGTCCAACGCCTTTAATCGTCCGGATCAGCTCTCGGCGGAGTTGCGCGAGAGGATCTTGAGCACCGCGCAGGCGCTCAACTATCCGGGCCCCAATCCGATGGCGCGGATGCTGCGGACCGGCAGGGCGGGCGCGCTCGGGCTGGTCTTTGCGGACTCGATACCATACGCCTTCAGCGATCCGGCCACCCTCGCGTTGCTGCGAGGTATCGGCGAGATTTGCGAGCGCGAGCACGAGGCGATCGCGATACTGCCGGTCGATCACGATATCAGTGTTCCGCCGGCAGTCTATACCGCAGCCGTCGATGGCTTTCTCGTCTATTGCGTGCCCAACGGTGCGCCCGTTCTCAAAGCGCTCAAGGAACGCGGCCTGCCGGTTGTCGCGATCGATCAACATGATTTCACACTCGGACCATCCGTCGTCATCGATGACGAGGCCGCCGCCTATGAAGCCTGCCGGCATCTGACCGATCTCGGGCATCGCGACTTCGGTGTCCTGACGCTCGACCTCACCGATACATCCAGAGGCGGGCCTGTCACGCATGACTCGATCGGCGATATCGAGTTCGCCGTCTCAAAGCGGCGTCTGCTGGGCTATTTCCGTGCTTTCGAGCAGGTGTCGATCAATCCGTTCGATCAGAGAATTATCGAGATAGCTTTCAACAGCCAGCGTGCAGCGGAAGGTGTCGTGCGGGGCTGGCTGCAATCGCCGAGGCCGCCCACGGCGATCCTTGGGATGTCCGACCGGCTGGCCCTGGGCGCGATGCGAGCCGCCAGGGAACTCGGCGTCGATGTGCCCAAAGACCTTTCGATCGTGGGTTTCGACGACACCGATCAGGCCGTGATCGCAACACCGCCCCTGACAACGGTGCGCCAGCCGATCGTCGAGAAGGGCCGCCTCGCCACCAAACTGCTGCTGGAGGCCCGGCGCAGCGGTGTTCATTGCCTCAAAACCGAACTCGTCGTCCGCGGCAGTACGGCCCCGCCGCGAGCCCGGCAAGCTAGAGGCTAAGACATGCGGGGCGCCTCGCCCGGGGCCGGCGTATAGGGATAATTGCCGGCCTTCTTGACGGCTTCGACACCGCCAAGCTCCTCGATCCTGCGTTCCTGATCAGCAAAGGCGCGGGCCGTGACCTCGCTCGGATCGCAGACGTCCCTCAGCAGTTTCTCGCCTTGCGCCAGCGTCGCCTCGTGGGAGGGATCCAGGGCCAGATCCCTGGTTTCGAGCGGATCCGAGCCGAGATCGAAGAGCTGCGGGCGGAAGCCCTCATAATGAACGTATTTGTACCGGCCGAAGCGGATCATGAACATGCCGGTCATCGACGCCACGGCATGATATTCGGAGAAGACGCTGCGATCGTCATCAACGCCGCCCGCAAGGTCGAGCAGCGATTTTCCGGGGAGTTGCCCTTCTTCAGAGGTCAGGGACTCGCCGACGCTCTGGACGATCGTCTGATAGCCGTCGACCAGCGAGACCGGTGTGGCGATGCGTTGGTTCCTTGGCACGTCCGGCCCCTTGAGGAGCATCGGCACGGCGACCGCTTCCTCGTACATGTTGGATTTGCCCCACATCGTCCGGGCACCGAGATTGTCGCCATGGTCGCTGGTATAGACGATGTTGGTTCGCTCGGCGAAGGGGCTTGCGTCGAGCGCCTTCAGCACTTGACCGATATTGTCGTCGAGAAAGCTGACCATACCATAATAGGCGGCGATGGCCTTTCTGACATGGGCCTCGTCCTCGAAGTGATCCTCGTAGTTCTGGACCTCGCGCAATTTCTTGACGACCGGATGGTCCGGAAACTCCCCAGCGCCCCGGAGTTGCGGCAGCGGCAGGTCATCGAGCTTGTAGAGGTCGAAGAATTCCTGCGGGGCAACCAGGGGAAAATGCGGGCAGACAAACGACAAGAACAGGCACCAAGGCTTATCCGGCGGCGATTTGGCGGCGTCTTCCAGCCATTTGACCGCGGCATCGCGGATTTTTCGGTCATAGTCGAGATAGGTGGAATTACCCGCACCGGCGTCGCCGGCAAGCTGCTTCGTGCTGGCCCGCTGGGGCGGGGGCTTGCGGATCATGCCTTGGACGTCGCCTTTGCCGTTGAGAACGTGCAGCGGCATGATCTCGTTGGCGAAGCCGTTCGAATCCTCGGCGTTCCGATAGTGCAGCTTGCCGATCGAGTCGCAGCGATGACCGGTCTCGGCGAGGCGGTGGCCCCAGCCAGTCGGTGTGCCGGTATAGGGAAAGGCGTTATCCCAATTGCCGATTTCGTGCACATAGCGGCCGGTGGCGAAGCTTGCCCGCGACGGGACGCAGATCGGACAATTGCAATAGGCGCTCTCGAACAGCGTCCCGCCTTCGGCGAGCCGGTCGAGATTCGGCGTGTGGATGACATCATTGCCATAGCAGCGCAGGACGCGTTTGCTGTGTTCGTCCGACATGATGAAGAGCATGTTGGTGCCGCTCATTCCCTGATCTCCTGACTTGTGGGGCTTATTGTGGCTTGGGGTCCTGATCAGACTCGTGTGGTAAGCCGATCCTGTTCGTCGAATTGAAGGGGGTTGGCTTCGCTCAGGATTTCGAGCCCCGGGAGGTCCCTGATATCGGCAAGTGCCGGCTCGCTGACCAGAAATTCGCTGACATCCATGGTCGAGCGGATCTGCGCGTACCGGGCCTTTTTGGGATCGGGCACCCAGCAGGTCGCGAAGAGGGCTTCCAGAACCTGTTTCTCGGTCGGCAGTACTGCCGGAATCCGGACTTTCTCAAGATAGGTCGAGGTGATCGCGTTCATGTACATCGAATGGAGATCCAGAGCATCGGCGCAAGCTCTCGGGATGAAATCAGCGACACCGACACCGATGCCATTGCCGTCGGTTTCCTCGGTCAGGCCCATGACGGCGATCTTCGAGATGAAGATATGCTCGGGGTTGGGAACGCCCCGGATATCGGTGCGCCCGATCACAGCGTAATCCATGCCCGCACCACTGATGTTCTTGCCGACATATTCGCAGGTCAGCGCGTCGAGCTGCTTGAAGGGCAGGCGGCCCAGCAGCTTCTTCGCCATCACTAGCAACCGCTGATCGGCCGCCGCGAAGCTTTCGGGCGTTGCGCCCTCGATGTGCGCCAATCGATGATTGCCGTTCTCGACTACCGCGATGCCATAGACCAGCGGGCTCTTGGCGATCGCAATGTCGGCCATGGCGGGCAGGACGTCGGTGTAGCCGCGAGGCCCGATGCTGTGGACGTTGCGGGCACCCTCCTGCTTGCCGAGCCCGATCGCCACCATCTTGGTCAACCCGCTCTCGATCGGCCGGTCGAAACTGGTGTGGGATTTGACCCGGGCGATAATGACGACCGCATCCGCCGCGGCGGCCTTCGCATCGAAGCGACAGGGGATGCCCTCCCTGGTCTTGCCATACTCGACCGTTTCCATCGTCGCTTTGATGGGAGCACCGACAAACGCTTCGGTGACCCCAAGATGTTCGAGCACGCCTCGTTGGCCCTCGGCGGTCCCACCACCGTGCGAGCCCATGGTGGGGATGATGAACGGCTCGAAATTCTTGTGCCTGAGCCAGTCGACGACGCTTTTGGCGAGCCTCGGGATGTCGGCGACGCCGCGGCTGCCGACGCCGATCGCGACCTTGGCACCCGGTGAAAGATTGGCGAGTTTTTCGGACTTTGCGAGTTCCGTATGAACCGCCCCTTCAATGTCGCTGATCGCCTCCGCTTGCGGCAAGGGTACCCGTACTCGCAACACCTTCGGCATGGCAGTGCCCTTGAGATGCGGAATCTGGATCTCGGGAAATCTTGGTGACGACATGCGCGGTGTCCGCTTAGGGTTATGCAGCTTCACTATCATAACCCGGAGAGAGGTGATTTGGGCAAGACGTTCTATGGCTATCCGCGTGCGAATGGCGATGTCGGGACCCGCAATCACCTGCTCATTCTTGGTGTTACCGGTCTCACCGCACCTATCGTCCGGAGGCTGGGCGGCATGCTGCCGCATGCGGTTGCCTTGGCGACGACCTCGGGCAGTGGCCTGATCGGCGACGACAAGGCGATGCATTTGTGCCTCCTCAAAGGGCTCGCCACGCACCCCAATGTCGGCGGCGTTCTGGTCCTCGGCCATGACGGGCGTCTGGTTTCTGCGGTCGCCGACGCCGCCATGGCGATTTCCAGGCCGGTGGAATCCCTGGTTTTCGATGATCTTGGCCATGATGCCCTGGTCATGACCGAGCACGGGCTCAAGGCTGCCGTCGGACTTATGCACCGCATCTCGCGCGAACGCCGTGAATGCTGCAACGCGCAGAAGCTTTTCCTCGGGCTCGAGTGCGGCCGTTCCGATCCAAGCTCGGGTCTCGTCGCCAATCCGCTGGTGGGCCTGATTGCAGACAGCATCGTCGATGCGGGCGGGCGGGCAGTTATCGGCGAGACTACGGAGTGGCTGGGGGCCGAACATTTACTGGCAGAGCGGGCGGCGACCCCGGAACTGGCGCAGACGATCCTCGATGCCGCCCTGCGCCGTGAGCAAATGGCGATCGATGCCGGCATCGATCTGACCGGCGCCAATCCGGGACAAACCAATATCGATGCCGGCCTTTCCAGTATCGAAGAGAAATCGCTCGGGGCGATCGCCAAGAGCGGCAGTCGGCCGATCAAGGGGCTCTTGCGATATGCGGAGAGGCCGCGGGAGCAGGGTCTTCATGTGATGGACCAGGGTTCCTATGCACCGGAATCGGTCACAGGATTCGTCGCCGCGGGCGCCAATCTCGTCTTGTTCACGACCGGCGTCGGCAACGCCTATGGCAGTGCGCTGGCGCCGTCGATCAAGGTCAGCGGTAATCCGGAGACCGCGGCACGGCTCGGACACCAGCTCGATTTCGATGCCAGCAAGGCCTTTCGCGGCGAGCGCAGTCTCGAAGATCTCGCCGAGGAACTCGAGACGCTGGTGCTCGATATCGCTTCGGGTTCGCTCACCTGGAGCGAGGCCCTGAACGAAACCAACGAGGCGTTCACCCGTCTCGGTCCGTCATTCTGAGGTGCTGAAATGACCACCGCAATCGACGCAATCCGGCTTTCGAGAGATGACAATGTGGCAACCGTATTGCGCGCCGTGGCGCCAGGCGAGGCCATCAATGTCAGGGGCCCGGACGGTGTGGCGATCTTCGAAGCTGCCGGGCCCCTGCCGCTCTGTCACAAAGTTGCGCTGCAAATGCTGTCAAAGGGTACAGCAATCGTGAAGTATGGCCAGCCGATCGGCACTCTGGTCCAGGATGCCGCCCCGGGCGATTTGGTCCATGTCCACAACATGATAAGCAATCGCGGCAGGCGCGTATGATCGCCACAGCAAATTTTCAAGAGATGCTAGTCTCTTGGGCCAAAATTCGCTAGGCAGGGCTGTGTTCGAAAGTCGAGTTCATTCAGGAGGCAGCAATGAATCGAATTACCAGACGTCGTTCCATGCAATATGGCGCGGGTGCGGTAGGGGCCCTGACC
Source organism: Geminicoccaceae bacterium (assembly GCA_041750975.1). GTDB lineage: Bacteria > Pseudomonadota > Alphaproteobacteria > Geminicoccales > Geminicoccaceae > JBGSYN01. The sequence continues at coordinate 15,320 of JBGSYN010000113.1, forward strand.
ATGGGCTTGCCGCGGTTATCCTATGGTGAAGTCCAGATCAAGGAAGTCGATCCACCGCAATTCGAAATCGAAGACGGTGCGCAAATCCGCGTACTGCGTCCCTCGAAGTTCGTTGCCGGCGACGAAGAACTCTGGAACATCAATTCCCAGAAATTTGCCGAGCAATATGGCGTTCCGGTCATCGTCGACTATGAGGGCTGGGAAGATCTGCGCCCGAAGACGGCCGTTGCCGCCAGTGTCGGGCAGGGTGCCGATATCATCCTCGGCTGGCGCGAGGACCCGCATCTCTATCCCGGCAAGACCGTTATTCTAAACGATCTCAATACCTATCTCGGCGAGAAATACGGCGGCTGGTTCGACATCTGCAACACCTACGGCATGAATAAGGAAGGCGACTGGATTTCATTGCCGGTGGGTGGTTCCGGCAGCACCATGGTCGCCCGCAAATCGATGCTCCAAGCCGCGGGCTATGACAGTGTACCCGGCGATTTCCCCGGTTTCCTCGATCTTTGTAAGAAGTTGAACGAGGCAGGTACGCCGGCCGGTCTGGCGCTCGGCAACGCGGTCGGCGATGGCGGCTGGGTCGACTGGGTGCTATGGGCCCACGGTTCGTCGCTGGTCGATGAGAATAATCAGGTCGTCATCGACAACCCCAAGACCATCGAGGCCTTGGAGTATGCGAAGGAGCTCTCGAGCCACTTCATTCCGGGCGTCTTCTCCTGGCTCGATCCTTCGAACAACAAGGCCTTCCTCGCGAACGAGGTGAGCCTCACCTCCAACGGTATCTCGATCTACTATGCCGCCAAGACGTCCGATGATCCGGCGATGCAGAAGATCGCGGAAGATATCATTCACGCCGATTTCCCGATTGGGCCGGTCGGCACCCCTACTCAGGGTGCTCTCGTGATCAACGCCATGGTGATGCAGTACACGGACTATCCCAATGCGGCGAAGGAATATCTACGTTTCATGATGGAGCAGCCGCAATATGAGGCATGGCAGAACGCCTGCCTCGGTTATTGGTGTCATCCGCTTGTGGCCTATGACGGTTCTGCGGTCTGGACCGACGATCCGAAGTCGCTGCCCTATAAGAATATCCTGCGGAACGGCATTCCGCAGAGCTTCAAGGGCGATCCGAACGAGGCTTCAGCCGCGGTCGCGGCCGATATGGTGGTCTTGAATATGTTTCAGGCAGTCTGCGCCGGACAGCTCAACGCGGCCGAAGCCGCCAAGGAAGCTCAGCGCCGGGCCGAGCGTTACTACAAGACCTGACAATAGGTTTCAGCCCTCACGGCCGAACGTGTCGTAAGGGCTTTTCATTAGCGACGGAGAGCTGGATTTGCGCACGGCGTGATCCAGCTTTCTTGCAAATCTTGGTACGGTTGGAGAGCAGGGGAATGGCGACGGCAACCGAGGTCTTTGTAGGCCGCCGACCCGAGAACATGGTGATGCGTTGGCTCGACAATAAGCGGGTCTTGACGTTCCTTTTCATGTTGCCGGCGGCAGGCTTGTTGTTGCTGTTTCTGACCTATCCTCTCGGTCTCGGTGTATGGCTCGCCTTTACCGACGAACGCATCGGGCGCGCCGGCACCTTCATCGGTCTCGACAACTACACGTCGCTGTTCCAGGACCGAATATTCTGGCTCGCCGTACAGAATACCATTGTCTACACCGTGGTGGCGACGATCGGAAAATTCGCCCTCGGCCTATGGCTCGCGATGATCCTGAACCATTCGCTGCCATTCAAAGCATTCCTGCGAGCCATTTTGCTCTTGCCCTGGATCGTGCCGACAGTCCTCTCGGCGATCGCATTCTGGTGGATCTACGATCCGCAGTTCTCTATCATTTCCTATATCCTGGTCGACCAGCTCGGTATTCTCGAGAACTACATCGACTTTCTCGGCGTGCCTAATCATGCGCGCGCCTCGTTGATCGCGGCCAACATCTGGCGCGGTATTCCTTTCGTCGCCATTACGCTGCTCGCCGGCCTGCAGACCATTTCACCGAGCCTTTACGAAGCCGCGATGATCGACGGTGCCACAGGCTGGCAACGGTTCTGGAATATCACGCTGCCGCTCTTGATGCCGATCCTGGCGGTTGTTTTGACCTTCTCGATCCTTTTCACCTTTACCGATTTCCAGCTCGTTTACGCGATCACGCGCGGCGGGCCGGTGAACTCGACTCATCTGATGGCAACGCTCGCATTCCAGCGGGCAATTCCGGGCGGACAGATGGGTGAGGGTGCTGCGATTGCGGTGGCGATGATTCCATTTCTGATCTTCGCCACCGGCTTCAGCTATTTTGCTCTGGCGCGCCGTAAATGGCAGCAGGGTGAGGGAGACGATTAATGGCGACGCGCGCCGACAACGCCGAGGTCCAATTCGAGGCGCCTGAACGCACCGGGGTCATCAACTGGGACTCGGTCGGACGAAGGTTCTTCACGATCTACACGCCTCTGATCGCTTTCATCATTGTGCTGCTCTTCCCGTTCTACTGGATGACGATCACAGCGCTGAAGCCCAATCACGAACTCTATGATTTCGACACCTACAATCCTCTCTGGGTGCACTCGCCGACCCTAGAGAACATAACGAAGCTCCTGTTCGAGACCGAATATCCGCGCTGGTTGATGACGACCATGACGGTTGCAGTGGTTTCGACCTTCATCTCGTTGTTCGCGAGCGTCCTGGCCGCCTATGCTATTCAGCGGCTTCGCTTCCGCGGCGGCCAGGGAGTCGGGCTCGCGATTTATCTAGCCTACCTCGTACCGCCTTCGATTCTCTTCATCCCCCTGGCAACGATGGTCTTCAGGTTCGGGCTCTATGACAGTCCGTTGTCGCTTATCCTGACTTATCCGACATTCCTCATTCCGTTCTGCACCTGGCTTCTGATCGGTTACTTCAAGACCATACCCTTCGAGCTGGAGGAATGTGCCTTGATCGATGGGGCCACACGACTGCAGATACTTTGGAAGATTACTCTGCCTCTGGCGATCCCGGGACTTATTTCGGCAGGTATTTTCGCGTTCACGCTGTCCTGGAACGAGTTCATTTATGCGTTGGCGTTCATTCAGTCCGTCGAGAACAAGACCGTGCCTGTGGCGGTTCTGACCCAATTGGTCGAGGGAGACATCTACCATTGGGGCTCGTTGATGGCAGGCGCTCTCCTGGGCTCCATTCCGGTGGCCATCGTCTATTCGTTCTTCGTCGAGCATTATGTCTCGAGCCTGACGGGTGCTGTGAAGGAATAGGCGTCTTGCCATGTCCGGAGCGGATCTCAGCGCGAAGGTAGTTTCGAGGTTCGAGGTAGACGCCGCAATTCTGACTTGTAATCGCGCCGCGGCATTGGCCCTGGCTTGTGCTGCCGCAGTTTCGGGAAGTCACCAGGGCGGCGTCGTCCTGCAGCGTGGCCACCATATCTCCATCAATGGCGCCTCGATCGGGGATCTGGTCGAACTGGCCGACGGCTACCTCATCGAGGTCGGTTCTATCGACAGATGCAGGCTCAAAGAGGTCGAAGCGGCACTCGAAGCGGCGGACACCGGCGTTTTCGTCCTTGGCACCAAGACCGAGCTCGTCGACTTGCCGAGTTTTCTCTATGCCTGCCGCGATGGCGGCAAGCCCTCGATTGTCGAGGCTAATGACTCGACGGATTGGGTCAATCTCGTCGACGGCGGTGCCGAACTCGTCACCGGCCACGCCGGCCGTCTGATCGAGGGCGCTGAACTCGGTCTGATTATCGGCTCCGAACGCTGGGTCCAGGCCTGCCGCGAGATATCGACGGGTCTCGAAATCCTTTGCGCGCCATCGTCAGCGGACTTGGCGCGATTCGGCGATCTGGTCGATCGGAGTTCGGATCAGATATAGCCTTCTTCGATCAGCGCCTGCCCGATCTGCACTGTGTTCAGCGCCGCACCCTTGCGCAGATTGTCCGCAACCACCCACATATTGAGGCCGTGCGGGACCGTCGAATCCTGGCGAATGCGTGAGACGAAAACGCCGTAGTCCCCGACGCAATCGAGCTGGGTCGCGTAGCCGTCTTCCTCCGGCCGGTCGAGCACCACGACACCCTCGAACTCGTGCAATGCCTCACGCGCCTGCTCGACATCGAGCGGCTCCTCGAACTCGACATTGACCGATAGGGCATGACCGACGAAGACCGGCACCCGGACACACGTGGCGGTCACCTCGATCGCGGGATCGAGGATCTTCTTGGTTTCGACGACCATCTTCCATTCTTCCTTGAAGGAGCCGTCTTCCATCAGCTTGTCGATTCGCGGAATGCAATTGAAGGCGATCGATTTCGGGAAGAATACCGGATTCTTGCGCGCATTCATGTAGATGGCCTTGGTGTGCTCGAAGAGCTCATCCATTGCCTCCTGACCGCCACCGGAAACCGATTGATAGGTCGAGACGACGACACGCCGGATCGTGGCGATGTCATGCAGCGGCTTCAGCGCCATGACCATCTGGATCGTCGAACAGTTCGGATTGGCGATGATGTTGCGATTGCGAAAGCCCTCGAGTGCTTCGGGGTTCACCTCGGGCACGACCAGCGGCACGTCTTCATCCATTCGGAAATGAGACGTGTTGTCGATGACGATGCATCCTGCTGCGGCGGCCTTCGGCGCGTAGACGGCGGAGACGGCGGCACCGGGCGAAAACAGACCGATATCCACACCCTCGAAGTCGAAGGTCTCAAGATTCTGAACTTTCAGTACGCCGTCGTCGCCGTAGGAAACCTCTTTGCCGAGCGACCGCTCGGAGGCGAGAGCGATGACCTCGTCCGCAGGAAATTTGACCTCGGAGAGAATATTGAGAAGTTCCCCTCCGACAGCGCCCGTGGCACCGACGACGGCTACACGATAGCCCATTATTCTTTTCCAAATTGAGGTGGGGGCGCCTTGGGAAATTCCCTGCCTTCGACGATCAGCGCCAGATACCGCGGATCGTGCTTTACCCGGTCCTTGACGAACGACACAAGCGCCGGGCACTTCCCGATCCATTTTTCAGAGATTATGGGTTTCGGAGCCAGAAACGCTCGAAACATCATTGCTATGTCCTCGCCAATGTACCGTTCGACGAGAGTTTTATCATAAACCTCATATTCAATGCCGCGTATAATGCTTTCCTGGTAATACAACAACCTCGAGGCTGCTTTGCGCGCAGGATTGTCTCTGATCGGGTCATCATCTTCCGGAAAATCGCCGCGTTCCTGAAGTCCATTTGTTGCGGATGAAAGCAGGGCGATGGCTTCAGTGATCTCGCGATCAGTCGTGAATCGCTCGCAGGCATGAACGGTGCGATTGAAACGTTCCCGCCTGACAGTGCGGCGATTGTTCAGATGATATTCAATAACCGCCCAGATTACGCCCAGAGCGGCCACGCATACGCCGAGGGCGGTGACTATCGCGCGGAATGCGTTCCAGTCCAAGCGTTATAGACTGCCCATCAGTCGATGTTCAGGTAATCCAAATGATCGGTCCGCGTCTCATCTTTCGTTCCTTCAGACTCATCCGCTTATAGCTAGTCATTCTCAGAGTATAAATAGTGTCGCCGGACCGCGCCACCAAGAGCCTTCAGGTGATGGCAGGTTCGGGTCTGAGCCCGGACCGATTGCCCACAATCGACATCTTGCAGCAGAAAATACTGTCAAAGTCGTGATCAATGCCGATCCAACTCGGCCAAAATCGCGTCGCCCATTGCGGCGGTGGAGATCTTGGTCATGCCGGGCTGCATGATATCGCCAGTCCGCAAACCCTGGTCCAGAATGTTGGCGACGGCCTGCTCGAGCTGGTCTGCCTCCTTTGCCAAATCGAATGAATAACGCAGCGTCATGGCGAAGCTCATGATCATGGCGATGGGATTGGCGACGCCCTGGCCAGTGATATCCGGAGCACTGCCGTGGACCGGCTCGTACATCGCCTTGCGTTTGCCTGCTAGGTCCGGTGCGCCGAGCGATGCCGACGGCAGCATGCCCAGGGATCCCGTTAACATCGCCGCACAATCGGAGAGGATGTCGCCGAACAGATTATCGGTGACGATGACATCGAACTGTTTCGGATAGCGCACCAGCTGCATCGCACAATTGTCGGCGTACATGTGCGCGAGCTCGACCTCGGGGAATTCCGCCGCGTGCAGCCCGGTCATCACTTCCCGCCAAAGCACGCCCGACTGCATGACATTGGCCTTCTCGACGGACGTCACGCGATTGCCACGCTTTTTGGCAAGCTCGAAACCGACCCGGCCGATGCGCTCGATTTCGTTGGTCGTGTAGACTTGCGTATCGACGCCGCGCTTCTGGCCGTCCGGCAATTCCTCAATGCCGCGAGGCTCGCCGAAATAGACCCCGCCGGTGAGTTCGCGGAGGATCATGATGTCGAGGCCGGCCACGAGCTCGGATTTGAGCGATGACGCTTCGGCCAGAGCCGGAAAAACGACGGCTGGGCGCAGATTGGCGAAGAGGCCCAGATCCTTGCGCAGACGCAGGAGACCGCGTTCGGGCTTCATGGCGAAGGGGAGATCATCCCATTGCGGGCCGCCCACCGCTCCGAAAACCACAGCGTCCGCTTCAAGGGCAAGCTTCATCGTCTCATCAGTGACCGGCTTTCGGTGCGCGTCGATCGCCGCCCCACCGACCAGATCCTCCTCCATTTCGAAATGCAGTCCGCGCCGGTCGCTGAGCCAGGCCGCGACTTTCTTCACTTCGGCCATTACCTCGGGACCGATACCGTCGCCCGGCAGCAATAGCAGATTGCCCACCTGATTCATCACACCCCCTCGGATCTGATTGTCTTGAAACTAGCCGCGCATCACGGCTTCGATGAGATAGGGGCCTTGATGGACGAGCCCGCGCTGGATCGCCGCCTCGAGCGTTTCACCGGTGTCGACGCTCTCACCAGCAACACCGAAGCCCTTCGCCAGCGACACCCAATCGAGCACCGGCTGACCGAGTTCCATAAGCGACGTTGCATGGGGCCCGGGGTTGCCGACACCGGCTCGCTCGAGTTCGACCTGGAGGATGCGATAGCGCTGATTGGCGCAGATCACGGTCGTGATATCGAGCTCTTGGCGCGCCTGGGTCCAGAGCGCCTGCAGAATATAGGCGCCGCTACCATCGGCTTCGACGGCAATCACCTTGCGATCCGGTGCGGCGACGGCAGCACCCGCGGCCAGGGCCAGGCCCTCGCCGATGGCGCCGCCGGTCAGCGCCAGC
>JBGSYN010000114.1:0-2128 GCA_041750975.1 Geminicoccaceae bacterium
ACAAATCGGGCACGACCTGGACCCAGGCCATCATCGCCAACCTCCTGTTTCCGGACCAGCCCCTTCCGGCACCGGTCTGGCGAATGAGCCCCTGGGAAAATCGGGGCCTCGAGACTTACTTACAGGTTCGCTCCGGAAGCGGCCTTTCCGGTCTGTCACACGCACGCCATCCAACGCGGTAGCCGCTTGTCTGCGCTTTGCGCCGGCGCTAGACTTTCAAGACTCGCGGGCGGCCCGGTGGCTATACGCGCCAAGGGGACTGACAATTGCTCGATGAGCCGGAGCAACGATCATGAGCCCACTACGCGTCGCGGTCGTTGGCGGCGGCATTGGCGGCGCCGCTACTGCTAACGCCCTGCTTCAACGCGGCATGGACGTTCGTCTTTACGAGCAGGCGGCAGCCCTCACCGAAGTCGGCGCCGGCGTCGCGATCCAACCGAATGGTGTCCGGATGCTTCGGCGGCTCGGCCTCGGAGACGAGCTGATTCGCTTGGGGGCCAGATGGATCGACCCACAGTTTCGTCGCGCCGATGGGTCCTATTCCGCTGCGATGTGGCCCCCGGAGCTCGCGAGCCAAATCGAGTTCTACGGCGTGCACCGCGCCGATTTGCTGTCAATGTTTGTCGACCGGCTACCTGCCGACATCGTGAAGGCTGACCACCGATGTATCGGCTTCGAACAGGATGACGAGCAGGCCGTCATCACATTCGCCAATGGTGTGCGCACCACCGCTGACGTTGTGATTGCGGCTGACGGCATCCATTCGACCCTTCAGCAGTTCGTGGTTGCCCCGTCGGCCCCACTCTATTCGGGATCGGTCGCCTATCGAGGGGTAGTCTCGGCAGCGAGCGTCTCGTGGCCGCGAGGCGCGATGCGCAATTGGCTCGGTGCAGGCAGGCATTTTCTCGTCTTTCCGGTGCGCGCCGGCCTGCTCATCAACTATGTCGGCTTTGTGACGACCAACGAGCCGATGAAGGAGTCATGGTCTGTACGTGGCGATCCCTCTGCCCTTGCTCGTGAGTTCGCCGGTTGGGACTCGATGGTCGAGACGATCATTGCCCAAGTGAAAACCACGTTTCGGTGGGGCCTGTTCGATCGCGAGCCGCTCGCAACCTGGACTCTCGGGCGACTGGCCCTTCTGGGAGACGCCGCCCACCCGATGCTGCCGCACATTGGACAAGGAGCCAACCAGGCCATCGAAGACGCCGTTGCTTTGGCGACTGTGCTGAGCCACGCAGACAGCAAGTCAGCCCCACGAGCACTGCTGATTTATGAGCAGCTGCGGCGCGAGCGGACTGCCGGCGTCCAGCGCATGTCGCGCGTGAGTGGTACTCGCTATGATGCATCCAGCGGCGACTTGCATACCCGCGACCGTCAACTTGACGCTCAGCCGCAAGAACGCGCCTGGGTTTGGAATTACGACGCCGACGCCGAAGCTGCGGCAGCCGCTGCCTCGCTCTAGTCATACCCTTCCATTCGCACTTCGTTGCCGGTCCAGGGAAATTAGCGCCGCAAGACTTTTTCAATGGTTAGCGGCCCGCCGAATTCGGCAACAGGCGTTATTTTAGCGCTCCCGGGTTTGGGGAGCGCCGCGCGGATGAAAGCCAGAAGTCGACCTTGCCTTTTTAGGTACACTATCCTATATTATCGCAGATCCACTATTGTGAGATTTGCCATGACAGTAGAAGCTTCCGAACAGCCGGCACCCAGAAAACGCGGCCCCAACACCCCTAAAGGCAAGGCCCGGTCCTCGATGAACGCCCTGAAGCACGGACTCCGGGCGGAGAAGTTCCGGCTGTTGCCGGAGGAGACGGTCGAGGAGTTCGAGGCGTTTGCGGCGGAGATCAGGAAGGACTTAAAGCCCAGGTGTGCGATGGAACGGCAGTTTGTCGAGGCCATCGTCATCGCCTTCTGGCGAGAGGTGCGGGCGGATCGGATGGAGGCGGACGTGATGTCCGACATGCCGCCGACGAGCCCGGAGCGGGTACATGGCAGCAATCTCGTCAACAAGCCCGAGAATCGAGCGTCGCTGGCGACCATGCTGCGCTATCGCGGTCAGGTGTCGATGGATCTCAAGCGGGCGCTTGCCAATCTCGCGGACTATCGAAAGGTGCACGGTTCGGCGCCT